>JAILBD010000099.1 GCA_024681275.1 Erysipelotrichaceae bacterium | reverse complement strand
GATCAGCGGTTTGATGAAGAAGTCTTTTTCTTCAACGACCGTGCCTCTTCGCATCAGCACGGCACCGAATTCGATGATGTAGTCATATCTGGTCGAAAGACCGGTCGTCTCCAGGTCGAAGACGACGTATTCGGCATCATTCAGTGATTCATCGGTGGCATTGTAGACGATGTTCAAAGTCGGATAGACCATGTTCATCTCACAGCCATACAGGATCTTGAAATCAGGTTTCGGATCACCTGCCGACTTCATGATGCCCTTGTAAGTCATCTGTGCCTCATGGAAACCCTGCAGGCAGAGATGGTCCGTGATCGCCACGGCCCTGTGTCCCATCTGATAGGCAGCCTTGACGACCTCAGTCGGTGAGGAGACGCCATCCATTTCCGAGAGTTTGGTGTGCATGTGCAGTTCCACCCTCTTTTCCGGTTCCTCATCCTTCAGCTTGTCGTCCCTTTCGATGAACTCGACCTGATCCGGCTCGAAGATGTAGTCGTTGGCGAAGTTATCAAAACGGTAGTTGCCATAGAAGTTGGCATACTTGCCCTCTTTGTTCTCTTTTAATACCGCCTTGGTGAAACGCTTGCCCTCAACGAACTTGACGACGACGGCGTTGGATTCATCCTTGACATAGACCGTCTGGATGATCATGCCCGTCTTAGTCGAACGCTCATCGATCTTGAACATCTCGCCGCTGAATTTGACATTGTACATCGTGTCGGCAAGATCATCGATCTTCAGTTCGGTGTAAGTCCTCGCTTTGCGGACATAAGGTTTGTTGTTTTCCTGGGGCTTATATTCTTCCTTCTGCGGTTGTGGCCTGAAGGCAGGCATCGCATCCCTTTCCTCAATGACGATCTCTTCCGGATCGGCTTCCTTGAGTTTCATGGAGATCTGTTTCCTGTAACCCAGATCATAGAAGTACAACTTCAGTTCATCCAGCTCATCGGCATCCCTTTCAAATTCGGCATCATCGTCATAAGACAGGATAAAACCTTCCTCCCCGATGACGGGCACGCAATTGACGAAACCCCTGTTCCCGTTCCTGAAATCAGTCAGATAGAGGTTGATATCGCGGATCGGCAGTTCCTGGTCCTTCGCTTTGATATACAGTTTCGTATTCTCGAAGCCCAGATCTCTGAAGTAGTTCAGACAGTCCGTATAGATCCCGAAAGGCAGGACCTTTGCGCTCTCTGCTTTGATGATCAGCAGCCCGCTCTGTTTGCGGAATAGGACATCGGCCACCTTAAAATCATGCAGATAGCCTGCCTTTTCTTCGTTGTATCCGTATTTATCGATGATATCCTTTATATTGAAACTCATAACTGTGCCAGTTTTTCAAGGGCGTCTTTGGCGGCATTCTTCTGTGCCTGCTTCTTGGTCGTACCCTTGCCATACCCATAGATCAGTCCGTCGATCTTGACGGCCACTTCAAATTCCGGTGCATTGTTCGGGCCTTCCACGGAAACCGTCTCATAGATGATGGATTTCCTGGAATCGGCCTGCACATATTCCTGCAGCCTCGTCTTGAAATCAAAAGTCTTTTCATCGACTTCCTTGATGTGGATCGTCATCAGCTGATCCAGCAGCCTGTAGACCGTCTCAAGACCCTGATCGAGATAGACCGCACCGATGAAAGCTTCAAACATATCGGAAATGAGCGAATCCCGGTCCCTACCGCCGGTCTTTTCTTCGCCCATGCCCAGTTTCAGGAAGTCATTGAGTTCATTCTCCCGAACGATCTGTGCCAGGGCTTTCTCGGAGACCAGGTTGGACCGTCTGACCGACATCAGGCCTTCTGGAAGAGCCGGTTCTATCTTGTAAAGGCGTTCAGCGGAATAGATCTGGAGCACCGCATCGCCCATGAATTCAAGTCTTTCATTGTTGCCCAGACTCACTTTATGTTCATTGACATAGGATGAATGAATAAAAGCCTGTTCGATCAGGTCTTTATTTTCATATGCTATGCCATGTTCATCCAAAAAATCAAAAATGCTCATAGAATCATTATACTCTAGCTGATAAAGTTTTTGTTTGCCAGATCCAGGATTTTATCGTAATAGGAACGATATCTCTCATCGTCCTTTTTTTCAT
>JAILBD010000091.1 GCA_024681275.1 Erysipelotrichaceae bacterium | reverse complement strand
TTCCTCACTGGGCTCCGGATTGCCGGACGGATGCACGTGAAAGCATATAAAACTTCCCGCATTCGAAAGGATCGCCGACTTGAAGACTTCCCGTCCATTGACCATGGAAGCGTTCAGCGTTCCTATGCTGCAGATGTTCATATTGATGATCTGCCCATTGCTTTTCAGGTTCAGGATGCCGAATACTTCACGGTCATAGGTCGCGAATTCTTTAGCGATGACTTCCATCACATCCTGCGGCGTTGAGACCGGCGTTTCACTGTAAAGAGACGGTTCCCTGACCATCCTGATGTTCACGACACGGATCTCATTCGGATTCCCCATCACTCTGCTCATTGGACAACACCACCTCCATCTGCAGCGAATAGACTGTGCCTTCTGGAATCTCATCAATTAGTTCCTTCAGTTCCTTTGTACTGTTAACCTCAATCGTTTCACACATGCTGCACGCCCTCCTTTCCGGGCTTTTCATCGCGCCCATCGCATAGATACGCGATCTCTCTGTGTGCTCTGATGGCGTCCTGCAGGTCCAGGATCCCGCTGATATCATCATCCAGGCCGTTATCACGGGCGGCTCTCATATCGATCGCCAGGATCTTCTTATGCGTATCGAATCCCTTGTCGCAGAGTCTTGTCAGTGTCTTCAGTTTTGCTTTGTTTGTTGCCATTTGTATCCTCCTTCTTCTTTATGTCGTCGATTATTTCAATCAGACAGTATCCGCAGAACCTGGCCTCATGGTTCCTGTAGATACAGTTTTCCGGACATAGTCTCATTGCTTTTGTCCTGCCTTTACTCATGAGTAGGTGCCCGGTTCCATCATCTCGAAGCCGTAATCCGTGAACGCATACCAGTAGGTGTGGTCGAACTTGTCATCGTTGAATACATCCCTCACGATGATGCCTTCCTCGGCGAGCTTCTTCAGTGATCTGCGGGCCATATCCACCGACATGAACGGCAGCGCGACTGAGATCATTCTCTGTGAGATGCGTGTCCACACTCTGCCGTTACGCTCAATGGATTCCAGATCCCTGTCCAGAAGTTCCCATAAATAAGTGGCGATCACGGACTCTCTCAGGCCGTAATCTCTGGCGATATCCTTATTTAAATCGATTGTATTTACCATTTTCTTTTCCTCCATATGATGAAAGGGAGACGGTGGTCCGCCTCCCGGTCTTGCTTTATTCCACTATTTCTTCACTATCGTCATCATCGTCTGTCTTCGCGGCTTTTCTGCGCTTGAAGAGGACGTAGCCGACTTCCGCCGCCAGCAGCATCAGGGCCACTGACAATGCGATATGAACATTGTCCCCGGTCTTCGGAGAGTGCTCGATTGGCGTTCCCGGCTTGACCACCTTGATGGTCTGACCCTTGTCCTTCAGGTCCTTATGCTCCGCAATGATGACGCCCGGCGTCTTGCTCACATCATCGCCTTTTTTGTAGCCTTCCAGGCGGTAGGCTGTTTCAAAGGCAACGAGTTCCTTTCCTTCCAGGCCTTTGGTGCTGATCTCAAATTCGACCTTCACCTTGCCGTTTTTCAGGATCGGTTTGAACGGTTTGCTCATTGCAGCAACAGGCGTTCCGTTCTCAACGAGCGGATCTCCTGTATCCTTGACCATGAGGGTTCCGTACACCACATACCACTGGGAAGTGTCCAGCCCTTTGTATTCCACCGTGTCGATCAGGATGGTCTTTTCTGATGTCACAACAGACTTGTTGTTCTTCTGGTCCGTCAGCGTGGTGCCGATCTCCGGTTTCTTCCAGGTGACGGTCTGCCCTTCGTCATTGATATCCTCATGCTTTGCGGTGAGATGTCCCTGCGCGTCATAGAGGGTCTCAAAGACTACGGTCTCCTTACCGCCCAGATCGCTTCCGTCGAACATGAAAGTGACAAAAGCTCTTCCTTCTGCTGCCGGCGCTGTGAATGGCCTCTCTGCTGTGATCTCTTTGCCGGAAGAGTCCTTGATGACTTCTCCCGTAGCCTTGTCCATGAGTTTGCCTTTGGCGGTGTAGGTCTCACCTTTCTTCAGGCCTTTGTATTCGATCACATCTGTCAGCTCGATCTCCTTCTTCGGAAGGACGTTTTCTTTGATTCCGTTTACAGAGGCTATCGTGCCGATCTCAGGTACATCGTCTGTGATCGTTTCCAAATCCACAAAGCCGTTCTGGGACTTCTGATCCACAGTGAAATAGAATCTCTGCAGTGAGTATCCTTCATTCGCCTCACAAGACATTTCCTCAAGGATATACGAATCGTACGGAAGCGCTCCGAAGCTGCTGTTCATGGCAGCCTTGCTTCCGAATTCGCCGGTACCGAACCATACGCCCTGCAGGATCTGCTGCGCTCTCTTCTGTAGGTCTTCCGTTTTGATGTCCTTAGCCTCAAGCAGATCATCAAACGGGTTCTGGACTCTCGCCGTGTCTGCGTCTTCATCCTCGTCCAGATCTCCCGCGGCTCTCCTGTCTTTTGTGGAGAAGAAGCCGTTCTTATCGGTCACGACCACATGAGTCTCCTCGTTGGTAACGCTGATGATCTTGAATGGCACGAAGCTGAAACGCTTGGAATCGCCGTCGCCGATCTTGGTGCCCTGCACGTCAGAGCGGTACACATAGTTATCAAATGTCAGCGGTGCTTCATTGCTTCCATCGTCATAGGAATAGATGGTGCCATCCTCTCTGACTTCAAACATGTGCTCTGTCTTATCGGTTCTCTGATAGGTATCGTTGGTCTTGGATTCACGGATGGTGTACGTACCGTATGGGAGATCATCACTGAGAGTCTCAGCCGTGTAGGCTTTCTTGTCTGCATTCCAGTGGACCGTGATCTTTCCTACGTCCTCTCCAGACTTCACTCTTTTGATGGTTCCTGCCTCGAAGAGTTCTTTCCTGGACTTCAGCTCCTTCCAGTTGATTTTGTCAGTCTTATTGTCCAGATCCTTTCTGACGACCACATCATGTCCGGAGACGTTCTTGATAGTCATCACGATGCCGTTCAGAGTCGCTCCGCCAAGTGCTTCGGACTTTTTCAGTTCCTTATCGCGCTTGATGATCTGCACGCCGCCTCTTTCCACGGCTTCTCTGACCTTATCTGCGGTCAGATCGACCATTTCACCATCAGTGCGGATACGGAACGCTCTGGACCACTTCTCATTGAGGAGATATCCCTTGCTCGGCTTGGTCTCTTTCACCAAATAGGATCCATATGGCAGGACTTTCTGCGCGGATGTCGCAATGCCCTCAGTGTTCGTTGTGATCACAAGGGCTGCGCCGTCAACAGCAATCTCCTTGCCGTTCACCATGATGGATTCCTTGGATTTGTTGTAGATGGTGAACTCCGCGCCTTCCAGCGTGGCATCACCCTGCGCGTAGGCTTCGTCCAAATCATTATCGATCTTTGCCAGTTTTACGCCGCCGCGGATGATGGTTTCATCTCCTTTGATTGACTCATTGTAGGTCTTCACATGGAGATTGTCCGTTCCGTCCTCTGTAATGTGGACGACCAGTTTCTCGTTATTAAGAAGATATCCGGTAGAAGGCGTCACTTCCTGGATGACATAGGTTCCCAGCGGATAGCAAATCTTGCCGTCTTTATCCTTATAGAAAGCGGAATTGGTCTTGCCGTCTGCCTTGACCGGAGACTGGCCGTTAATCTTGCCGTTTGTATCCGTGACGAAATGCCATGTGGCCGTCGCGTTGCCAGAGCCTTCCGCCGCTGCAGCAGTGCTGTACTGCCCGTCATAATAACTGAACTTAAATATAGCTCCCGCAAGCGTTGCATCGCCTTCACCATGGTCATGGGGATAACCTGCAGGAGTCTTGGTCAGGAGCACGTTCGGTCTCGTTTCGGACAGTTTGACCAGATCGCGGAACGACCTTGGCGAGAACTCGACGCTGTACACCTCCCCTTTACTGGCG
>JAILBD010000082.1 GCA_024681275.1 Erysipelotrichaceae bacterium | reverse complement strand
CAGCTCGATGACTGGAGAGGCCATGAGCCTGATTCGGGGACTCTGTGGGAGCTGGGCTGGTTCATCGCCAAGGGCCTTCCAAGCTACGGTTTCTATGGCGGTCCTGAGCGCCTGATCGACAGGAAGATCGAAAGAAAAGAGGAAGACGGCGTGTCATACGACGATCAGGGCTATGTGCTGGAGGACAAGGACTTTGCGTTTGACAATATGCTGAGCCTGGTCAGGATCGGAAAGGATTTTGAGGAGGCCTGCCGGATCGCCAGAGCGGATTTCGATGCCCAGCTGATCGCGAACGGCTATGAAGCTTACAGGGTGGAGTGAATACGGTCTCATTCTACCTTTTTTACATTGAAAAGGGCGTCTATCAATTGTATAATGTGCTTGTCAGCAATAAAGTTCTTTTCTTTATTGTTTGAACATTTCAGATCCAATTTGGTTTGAAGCGTCTCTGGCGCTTTGAATAGAAAAGAAAAGGAGAGAAAAATGAAAAAATTATTGACTGTATTACTGGCAGCTTTAATGGTATTCGCATTAGTTGGCTGTGGTAAGAAGGAAGAAACTCCGGCTGAAACTCCAGCTGAGGATGACGGCATCACTAAGGTTGCAGTCCTTATCCCTCACAGAGGCGACCAGTCTTATTTCGACACCATCGCAGGTGCTGCTGATGAGATGAACGCTGCTGACAACAACATCACTGTTGATGTCTTCGAGTGCGACCCTTCCGGTGAAAAGGCTGAAGCAAACTGGATGAACTGGTTTGACAACGTCTGTGAAGATCACGCATATGACCTCGTCGTCTGCGGTAACGGTGACTATGAGGACTTCTTATACAAGGCTTGTGAGAAGTATCCTGATCAGCTGTTCTTCAACTATGACTATGACTTCGTTCCTGAATCAGGTATCCCTGCTAACTGCTACAGCACAAAGTGCAACACTGCTGAGTTAGGTTATCTGGTCGGTTCTTTATCTGCTGCCATCACCAAGACAGGTACTGTCGGTGTCGTCGTAGGTATGGATGCTCAGGCTATGAACCAGTTCATTTCCGGCTATTGCCAGGTTCTGACTGCTAACGATGTCAAGTATGTCATTTCTTATCCGGGCTCATTCTCTGATACAGCTTTAGGTAAGGAAGTTACTGATGCCATGATCGCCAAGGGCGCTGACGTTATCTGGCAGGTTGCCGGTGGCTTAGGCAATGGCGTTATCGATGCTTGCTCTGCTCATGATGATGTATGGTGCATCGGTGTCGACCAGGATCAGTACATGCAGTTCAAGGACACGAACCCTGACTGGGCTAACACGATCCTGACTTCTGCATTGAAGAACACAGGTGTTCCTCTCAAGGCTTTCATCGAGATGGTCGCTAATGGCAATTACGCTGACAAGCTCGGCAAGGCTGAGATGTGGGGTATCGCTACGAATGGTGTAGGCCTGGCTGAGAATGATTTCTACATGGCTAACACTGACGAAGCTACAAGAGCTAAACTGAGCGAAGTTCTGAACTCAGTCGTTAGCGGTGAAGTTAAAGTCATCGACTGTCTGACTGACTGGAATGCAGATGAATACGCTGCAAACTGGCCTGCTCTCAGAGATGGCAACCGTGTTGAGTAATCTTTAATCGATCGTTACTTGATAAAGTCATGCGCTGCTTTTTGCGGTGCATGACTTTTTCTAAATTTTAGGAGGGTCTTATGAGTGAGACGATATTGAAACTTGATAATGTTACTAAAGTCTATCCTAACGGAACTGTGGCTAACCGTGACATTAACATGGAATTCGAAAAGGGGGAGATCCACTCCATTGTAGGCGAGAACGGCGCCGGAAAGTCGACTCTGATGAAGGTCATTTTCGGCATCGAGAGGCCGTCAAGCGGCACTGTCACCTACAAGGGTGAGGAGACGAATTTCTCCAGTTCCATGGATGCCATCAAAGCTGGTATCGGTATGGTGCATCAGCACTTCATGCTGATCCCGTCCTTTTCGATCGTGGATAACATCATCCTGGGCGATGAGCCCAAGAAGAGCATCTTCATCGATAAGAAAGAAGCTGCCAGAAGATGTCAGGAACTGTCCGATAAGTATAATTTTGAACTCGATGTCAATGCCAAGGTTTCGACTTTGTCCGTTGCCAAGAGACAGAAGGTCGAGATATTGAAGACCTTATATCGTAATGCTGAACTGATCATCCTGGATGAGCCGACTTCAGTCCTGACGCCGCAGGAGACGGACAAGCTGTTCGATCAGCTGCGTTCGTTCAAGGAACAGGGACACACGATCCTTTTCATCTCCCACAAGCTGGAAGAGGTGAAGAAGATCTCGGACAAGATCTCTGTCATCCGCAACGGTGTCTCCAAGGGCACTTATCTCAACGAGGAACTGTCCATGCAGCAGCTGACCAATCTGATCATCGGCCGTGACCTGGATTCCGATATGAATGCGTACAAGACGCATGAGGATTTCCATGGTGACAAGGCTCTTGAGATCAGGGATCTCTACATGGAAAGGAACGGCAAACCGGTCCTCGATCACATGTCTTTCGCTGTCAAGAGCGGTGAGATCCTGGGCGTTGCCGGTGTCGAAGGCAATGGCCAGCAGGAGCTGGTCAGATGTATCACCGGCCTTGAGGAGACGGAATACACGGGCGATATCGAGATCTGCGGAAACAGGGTCAATGATCTGAAGATCAAGGGACGCAGGGATCTGGGCATGGCTTACATCCCGGAAGACAGGATGGGCGATGGCATAGCGGGTGCTTTGCCGATCTCCGACAACCTGATCTCCACTTACTATGACAGAGAAGACATCAATGGCAAGGTCTTCATGAACAACAAGGCGATCAGATCGACCGCTGAGAACCTGGTCGATACCTTCGCCGTCAAGACGAAGACGATCGATGCCAGCGTCAACTCCCTGTCGGGAGGCAATATCCAGAAGGTCGTCGTTGCCAGAGAGTACAACACCAATTCAAAGTTCATGATCGCCGAACAGCCGACGCATGGCATCGATATCGGTTCTGAGGAGTTCGTCCATCACAAGCTGATCGAGATGCGCAATGCCGGTGCAGGCATCCTGCTGGTCTCGGCCAACCTGAATGAGGTCATGGCTCTCTCAGACAGGATCATCGTCATGTTTGATGGTCAGATCTCCGGCTACTTCCCTGATGCGAGCAGAGTCAATGAATCAGAATTGGGTATGTACATGCTTGGCGCGAAACATCAGACGCCGGAAGAGATAGGAGGTGCTTTGAATGACTGAAAACAGAAACACAGGCAGTAAGTATTCAAAGAATTACAAATTGTCGATATCAAATCCGAAGATATTCGATGCGATCAAGATGGCGATCGCGATCCTGATCGCTCTGGCGATCACCTTCGTGATCCTGTGCCTGATCTCCAAGGATCCGGTCAACGCGATCAAGACGATCCTCTTTGGTCCTCTGACCAAGAAGAGATATATCGGCGCGGTCATCGAGAGCTTCATCTCGTTCGCCTTTGCCGGTCTGGCAGCAGGCGTCCTGTTCAAAGCCGGCGGCTTCAACCTGGGTGCTGAAGGTATCTTCATCATCACGGGTGCTGTCGTCGCCTGGATCGCTTCTTCGCCGGTCACGACGAGTCCGATCCTGCATCCGATCCTGTGCTATCTGGGTGCGATGCTAGTCGGCGGTACACTGATGATCATCCCATCCTTCCTGAAAGCGAAATTCGGTACCAATGAAATGGTCGTTTCGCTGATGTCCAACTCCATCTATGCGGGTGTGACGGCTTATATCGTCAGGACCTTCATCGCGACGGCGCAGAGAGGTTCCGTTTCTTCCAAAGACTATCTGCCTACGGCAAGGATCGGCTATCTCTATGAGCCGCTGAGGATCTCGGCCTGCTTCATCCTGCTGATGGCCGTCATGGTCATCCTCTATCTGGTCATGAACAAGACGAGACTTGGCTACCAGATGAGGATCACCGGCATCAACCCGAAGTTCGCGGAGTATTCCGGTGTTTCAGCCTTCAGGCTGTCCATCGTGACTGCGATCATAGCCGGTGTCCTGTGCGGTCTGGGTTCCACGACTCAGCTGCTGACACAGACCAGCTACTATACACCTGCCCAGTCTCTGGTCGGTATCGGTTTCTCGGGCATGCTGTTGTCGATGCTTGGAAAGAACAATCCGTTCGGTATCGTCCTGGCAGCCTTCTTCATCAAGTATCTTGAACAGGGTGCAGCCATACTGTACTTCGTCGATGGCGCCGTTCCTTCCGAGATCGTTTCGATCGTCGAAGGCATCGTCATCATGCTGATATCCTCACAGTACTTCCTGAGAAGACTCAGAGAGCGTCAGTTATTAAAGGAGGGCTTGGAAGAACATGCAGAATAGTATCTTTGCAACATTGTTTTCAATGAGATTTCTGGTCACGGCCATTCGTCTGGCCACTCCTATCGTCTTTGCGGCGATCGGCACATTCATCGCTGCTTCTTCCGGTATCGGCAATATCGCGATCGAGTCGATCATGACCTTTGCCGCTCTGGCCGGCGTTCTGGGTTCCTATCTGTCCGGAAGCGCCTGGGTGGGCGTTCTGACAGGCATCGCGATCGGTATCGTGACCGTCATGCTGATCGCGTTCTTCTCCATGAAGATGGGTGCGAATGCGATGCTGATCATGATCGCGCTGAATACCTTCGCGGATTCCGTGGCGATCTTCGTCATGTTCCTGATGACAGGTGAGAAAGGAACGACTGCTTCCCTGGTCACACCGATCCTGGGAACATGGGACATTCCGATCATCAAGGATATCCCGATCCTGGGCGAGGTGATCTCCGGCCAGTATACGCTGACTTATTTCTGCTGGCTGATCGTCATCCTGCTCTTCATCTTCATCTACAAGACTCCGACAGGCATGCGCATGAGAGCCTGCGGCCTGAATGCCGATGCAGCAAGGACGGCAGGTATCAACGTTGAAAGACTTCAGGTCCTTTCACTGATCCTTTCCGGTATCTTTGCGGCTCTCGGCGGCGTCTATCTGTCTTTGAACTATCTGAAGATCTTCTCAAGAGGAATGGTCTCCGGACAGGGCTGGATGGGTGTTGCGGCCAACGGTATCGCAGCCGGAAACTATTGGGTACTGATCCTTTCCGCATTGATCTTCGCGATCTTCAGAGCGGTCTCGATCATCTTCTCTTCCAACTCGGCGATCCCGACAGACCTGGTCAATGCGATCCCTTACATCGCGGTCTTTACGATCCTGACAGTTGTTTCCATCGTCAACTACTACCGGGTCAAGCACGGTAAAGTTGAAGAACAGTAAATGTATAAAACGATCATTGATTGTGATCCGGGCCATGATGATATCATGGCCTTGCTTACAATTCTGGCCCATGAAGAGGCTTTTGATATCCTGGGCATCTGCACGGTAGCGGGCAACAACACGCTTGACAAAGTGACCCGCAACATCCTGCAGGTGGAAGAATATCTGGGTATCGATATCCCGGTCTACAGGGGAGCTGTAAAGCCTCTTGTCCTGGATGGCGTTCCTCAGCCAGGTGGTCATGGGGAGAGCGGCATGGACGGGCCTGTCCTGCCTCAGCCGCTGAAGAAGGCTGAAACGATGCCGGCC
>JAILBD010000027.1 GCA_024681275.1 Erysipelotrichaceae bacterium | reverse complement strand
AAGGAGAAATATGATCGCCGCTGTTATGATCTTCCTGGCCATAAATCCATTATAATTCACGAAGCGGAAAAAGATAAGATGAGTCAGGGAGAGACTATCACACAATTTTACACATTTGAAACATAATCTGTTTATACTGTTTTAGTACTATATAGATGCAAGGAAGTGAGGCCTTGCCGATACTAGCCCCCTAAATCAGTTGTATCGTATATATTTATCCCCTTAAATAATCAAAAGAAATGCCCCCGCAATGATGAAGGGGGCTTTTCTTATGTTAGAATGAGACTATGGGGAAGAAGAAAAAAAGAAGAAAGATAAAAAAGAATATCATCTATATCCTCCTGTTCCTGATCCTTTTATCGGGTGCGGGACTCGGATATCTGGTCTATAGGAATATACAGGATAACAAGACTTCGCCTTATTATCTGGCGGCGGAGACCCCTGTCTTGCCACTCATGGATAAGGACGGCGTTTTCAGAGAATTCGTACGCGGAACGAAAGTCGATATCAAGAACAAACGCGTCGATGTCGAGGGCGCGGAATACTGTCAATTCGTCCTGGATGATGTCACATATTACGTCAAAGAAGAGACTCTGGAAATGAACAGAGATGACTGTGTCCGGGAGAAGACGCTTTATGCGCTTCGCGACCACGTCCTGACAGACACTTATGACGGCTTCCGGATCAATGATTGGGTGAAGAAGGGCTCTCAGTTGTCTGTGAGCGGATTCCACGAACTGGGAAGTGATGGCACGATCGACTTCTATTTCGTCAACGACAGAGGTTACATCTCTTCCAAGTATGCCGCTCTGGAATACTACGAGACCGGCAAAGATGCATCGATCTACAGGGATGCCTTCTATGGCGAAGGGGGAAGCCCGGAGGCGATCGACTATTATGACAAGGAAGCTTTCACGCCTAAGACACAGATGCCGGATATCGTCAAGGCTCTATACATCAATGCCGAGGCGATCGTCGATGCGGATGCCTTTATTGAAATAGCGAGGCAGACACAGGGCATCAATGCTTTCGTCGTCGACATCAAGGACTGCTACATCGATACGCAGCTGGCTTACGATTCTCCGGTAGCCAGACAGTATGCGCCGTCGACCTACAACATCCCGAACAGTTATGATTCCTACAGGGAGAATGTCAGGAAGCTGAAGGATGCCGGTTATTATCTGATCGGCAGGATCACGGCTTTCAAAGATGACTCCTTTGCCCTGGATAATCCGGATGAGGCACTCATGTACGAAGGACGCCTCTACAATTACGGTTCGGTCAAATGGCCGAGCATCTATTCCCGCAAAATGTGGGAATACAATGTCGCACTGGGCCTTGAGGCGGTCGAGGAGATGGACTTTGATGAGATCCAGTACGATTATGTGCGTCTTCCGGAGGATGTGGAAGATGTCGATCTGAGAAATACGTATGACGAAACAAGAGCTCAGGCGGTGACTTCTTTCCTACGCTATGCGTCTGAGTATCTGCATGCCAAAGGCGCTTATGTTTCAGCTGATGTCTTTGGCGAGACCAGTGGAAGCGAGGATGATGCATTCTCGGCTTTCGTCTCGTATTACGGGCAGTTCTGGCCGGCGATCTCCAATGCTGCGGATGCGGTCTCTTCGATGCCTTATCCTGATCATTTCTCTTATTATGCCTATGGTATTTATGAGCCGTGGTATGAGCCGGGAGAACTGATGTACAGCTGGGGCAGGGCGACTTACTTCGCGCAGGAAAAGACTTATGACAAGGCGAAATGCCGCACCTGGATCATGGCTCAGGATTCCGATCCGTATGAAGTCTACTATGGTCCGGATTATTTAAAAGCCCAGATCGATGGGCTTAAGGATGCCGGTGTCTTTGACGGCTATATGACCTGGAACGCCGCTTCGAGCTTATCCAAATATCGTTCCTATATCGATGTCCTCGACTGATCTTTTCTGATGATCAGCGTGATGGGGGAATCGATCCTGTTTTGTGAATAGGTTTCATAGATGTGAAACCTGTTTTTATTGATGTAGTCATTCAGCAGATAGTATTCATCTTTGCCGCCTCTGTGGCCGATATAGAATGTGATGACCAGATATCCGCTATCCTCCAGCAGTTCATAGGCTTTCTGGAAGGCGATGAGCGTCTCGTCGGCTTTTGTGATCGTCTTCTCGTCGGAATTGGGCAGATAGCCCAGGTTGAATATGACGAGGCGGACTTTTTCACTGATGTAGCGGTCGATATTGACGTGACTGTCGTGGATGAGGATGACGTTGTCTGTCTCTTTCAGCTTTTCTTTACAGCGTCGGATCGCTTCTTGCGAGATGTCAAAGGCGTAGACTTTGGATGCGAGTTCGCTGAGAAAGAGGGTGTCGTTGCCGTTTCCGGCCGTCATGTCGACGACCGTGTCGTCCTTTTTGATCAGAGGCTTGATGTATTTGTGCACGAAGGTGTTATTGTTCATAGCATCTCCCCTGGAAAGTGTCGAGTTTTCGCATGCGCTTGTCGATATCGTTGAGGATCGTCGTCTTGTTGAGGATCCAGAGCGGGGCGAGGAGATCTTCTTTGATCGGATCTCCGGTCAGTCTTTCGATGATGACTTTGGGATCCAGGAGTTCCAGCTGTCTGACGACAAGTTCGATGTATTCTTCACGGCTGATCAGCTCGAAGGGCTCTTTGAGATACATGTTACCCAGGACGGTGTTTTTCAGGACATGCAGCATATGGATCTTGATCGCCTGAAAAGGCATATGAGCGATATCGGCGACCGTCTTGAGCATATCTTCTTTCGTTTCAAAAGGAAGTCCGTTCATGATGTGGACACAGACTTTGATCCCGGTCCTTTCCAGAAGGAAGAGGGCTCTCTTGAAGTCATCAAAGGTATAGCAGCGGTTGATCCGTTCTCCCGTTTTGTCATTGGATGTCTGCAGGCCAAGTTCCAGCCAGATCGGTTTCTTTTCTGTCAGTGAATCCAGATATGCGATGATCTCATCGCTCAGACAGTCGCAGCGGGTGGCGATGGAGATCTCGGCCACCTCGTCCATCGTGATGAAGGGCTCCAGCATTGTCTTGATTTTTTCCAGAGGACCATAGGTGTTGGAGAAGGACTGGAAATAGGGGATGTAGAGCTTGTTGGGCCACTTGCGGTCCATGACTTTCTTGTTTTCTTCGTATTGCCTTGCGAGGCTTTCTTTCAACGCCGTGTTGGAATCTCCGCTTCCGTATTGCGAACAGAAGATGCATCCGCCCGTAGCTTTGCTTCCATCCCTGTTCGGGCAGGTGAAAGCTGCATCCAGTATGACCTTGGCTGCTTTGGCGTGGTATGTGGTCTTCAGATAGTAGTTGAAGGTATGATATCTTTTTTCGTTGAACGAGTAGGGGAAGGGATTATCCATAAAACAATTATATAAAAAGACAGATCGCTCTGTCTTTTGTGATTTACTGAATATCTTTCAGGCTTTCTGCCGATTGCGGCTGTTTATCGGCGATCCTGATGAAGATCAGGCCGAGGATAAAGAAGGCAGCCAGGCAGCCAACGGCGACGTTGATACTCTTGATGGTCGTACCGAAGATATTGAAGACACCGTTGCTTCTGATACCGATCTTCTTGACGAGGAAGAAGACGAAAGAACCTAGGAAGGATGCGCCTTTGGAGAAGATATCGTAGATGCCGAAGTATTCGCCGGAGTTCTCATCCGGAATGATCTTGGCGAAGTAGCTTCTGGAAAGGGACTGGATCGAGCCCTGGAAACAGCCGACACCGAAGGCCATGATGGCGAACTGCCACAGTGACTTCAATGTCAGAGCGTAGAGACAGACGGCCGTATAGCCCAAGATACAGATCTGGATCAAAGCGATCGTATCTTTCGTCTTGGAAAGTCTTGCGAAGACCAGAGAACCGATCCAGGCGACGACTTGAGTCAGCAGCAGGAAGACGACCTGTCCGACAGTGTTGAGACCCAGGTCTGTGCCCAGGTTGATGCAGTTGTCGATGATCGTTCCGACGCCATCGATGTAAAGGAAGAAGGCGATCAGGAAGTAGAGGACTTTCTTGTCCTGCGTGCAGATCCTCTTGAGAGTGTTGAAGATCTTCCTGAAAGCATAAGAGACTTTTGCCTCTTCGCCTTCGACGTAGTTGATCTGTTTGTAGTTTCTGATGAGCGGCATCGTGACGATCCACCACCAGACAGCCGTGACTGTGAAGCCGATGATCATGGACAGAGGACCAGGAATGATCTTGAGCATATCCGGCCCCATGACATAAGCGATCAGAGCGATGATGAAAGGGATGCAGGAACCGATATAACCCCAGGCATAGCCGTAGGCAGATACCGCATCGGATCTCTCATCTGTCGTGACGTCATTGAGCATCGAATCATAGAAAGTGAGGGATGCCTGATAGAAGATCTTGGTCAGGATGTAGACGACCAGGAAGAGGAACCAGCTGCCGACAAAGCCATTGAGGACACAGCCGATGACACCGATCGCGACAGATGTCGAGAAGAAGATCTTCTTGGTGTCTTTGTGGTCGGCGATCGCACCGCAGACTGGTCCGATCAATGCGACGATGACTGTGACGATACTGGTCGCTAGAGCCCAGTAGGCGGTGGCGTTGTCACCGCTGATCTGTCCGGCTTCCGTGCCGATCGCCAGCGAGTTGAACCAGAGCGGGATGAGTGAGCATCCGAGCATCGTGAAGGCGGAATTTCCTACGTCGTAGAGAACCCAGGAGAATTCCTGCGGACTGAGATCTTTGAAGATCTTGGATTCGTTCAGCTTTTTGAATAAGCCATTCATAATACTTAACTCCTTAAATTTCTATTTGATGATGTTCTTTTCCGGTATGAATCTGAGTTCTTCTTCATAGGACAAGACGGGGGTGCTTTCATCGGGATCCGGATCGAAATCCCGGTCAAAATACGGACCTAATTCTTTTCCTTCCTTGATCTTTTCGATCAGCTCTTTTGCCAGTCTTGGATAGAGTTCCAGGGCGTAGGCTTTGAGCTTGTCGATGCGCAGATTGGAATCTTTGCATAATCCGAGTTCGTTCTTCTGAACGATCAGATCGCGGTTTTTATAATTCTTGAGTTTATCCAGGACATAAGTCCCCACATTGCGTTTGAGGTCGGTCCGGCAGTACAGAGCTGAAATGAAGAACTTATGCCACCGGGTCGTCCTGAGCAGCACTTCTTCGCTGAGCGGGAAGAAGCGGGCCATGATGCGGGCGGTCTCTTTGCTTGGCTTAAGGGACTTTGCCCTGTTGACGGAACTGACGGAGAATCCTTCCTGCCTCATCAGGTAGCCATCATATTCGGATTCGACCTTGTTATGGGTCAGGATCTCGGAACTGTAATCCTTGTTGTTGATGTAACCGTGGCATTGACTGTCCAGAGCGAAGTGGGAGAGGAAGCCCAGCATATACGAGAGCATGGCATCCTTGTCATCTTCATATCGATCGTAGACATCGATGGCGTTGTCAAAGAATTTTCTGGCACTTTCCCTGTGAAGAAATGAACCGTATTTCGGGATCTCCGGATGTTTCAGATCATAGAAAAAGATATCCGGTCCATGGACACCGAAATCAAACAGTTCACGATGATCAAGGATGATCTTTCTGTATTCATCCGGAAGCGTGTCGATGCAGTCGGCACCGAAACGCCAGTGTGCATAAGTCGTAGGCATATTAACTAAACAATATTCTATCACAAATGTAAGCGCTTAAAAAAGGAAGTACCCAAAAGGAGAAGGGTCTGAGCAGGAACCCTTTTGTCATGGCTGTCATACCGCGGGTATTTTAATTGTAAGCCATGGCTAACTATGATAAAATCCAGACGTAAATAAGGAGAAAAAGAAATGGCAAAATTCTATGATTATACGATCACAGCAGCAAACGGCAATGAAGTGAAGATGGCTGATCTGGCCGGCAAAGTCGTCATGGTCGTCAACACCGCCACAGGCTGCGGATTCACACCGCAATATGAACCGATCGAGCAGATGTACAGGGACTATCATGATAAGGGATTGGAAATACTGGATATCCCCTGCAACCAGTTCGGCCAGCAG
>JAILBD010000007.1 GCA_024681275.1 Erysipelotrichaceae bacterium | reverse complement strand
TCTTCGAATGCTTCCTGATGTTCCTTTTTGATGATCAGGACGACCTTCTTGAATCCGGCTCTGATGGCATCGAAAATGGTGAATTCGATGATCGGTTCATTGTGATTTCCTACTCCGTCGATCTGCTTCAGCCCGCCGTATCTTGAACCCATTCCGGCAGCCAAAATAACAAGAGTTTCTTTCATTGTAAATCCTCCTACTTACCCATTTATTATATAATGAATTTGAAGATATAAGGAGCACAATAATATGGAAAAATATGTCTTAGCGATCGACCAGGGAACGACCAGTACCAGGGCGATCATCTTTGATTCCAAGCAGCAGGTCGTCAAAGTTGCCCAGAAGGAGATCACCAATTTTTTCCCGCATCCGGGCTGGGTCGAGCAGGACGCCAATGAGATCTGGCTTTCCACACTGGCTGTCATGGCACAGATCTTTGAGGGCGGACAGATCAGACCGGATCAGGTCATTGCGATCGGTATCTCCAATCAGCGTGAGACGACGGTCGTCTGGGACGCCAAGACCGGTCTGCCGGTATATCACGCCATCGTATGGCAGTCCCGCCAGACAGCTGAGATCGTAGAGAAACTGAAGGAAGAGGGCAAGGAGCCTTTCATCAAAGAGAAGACAGGTCTGGTCCTGGACCCGTATTTCTCAGCTTCCAAGATCAAATGGATCCGTGACCATGTGCCGGGTGCCAAAGAGAATGAAGACCTCCTCTTCGGAACGATCGATACTTTCCTGCTGTGGAAGTTCACCTGCGGTCAGGTCCATGCGACGGATGTGACCAATGCATCGAGGACACTTTTATTCAATATCCATACACTGAACTGGGATCAGCAGTTGCTGGATCTCTTTGAGATCCCGGCTTCCATGCTTCCGGAGATCAAGGACACTTCCGGCTTCTTCGGATACATCGATCCCCGTCACTTCTTCAATCATACCTGTCCGATCACAGCCCTTGTCGGTGACCAGCAGGCGGCGCTCTTTGGTGAGTCCTGCTTCGAGAGATCCAGCGTCAAGAACACCTATGGCACCGGTGGATTCATCCTGGTCAACACAGGCAATGAGGCGATCATCTCCAAATACGGTCTGCTTTCGACGGTCGCCTGGAAGATCGGCAATGAGATCAAGTTCGCTCTGGAAGGTTCCATCTTTGTTTCCGGTTCTTTGATCCAGTGGCTTCGCGATGAGATGAAGTTCTTTGTTGAGGCAAAGGATTCTGAGACCCTTGCCCGTTCCGTGCAGGACTCAGGCGGGGTCATGATCGTACCGGCTTTCACAGGCCTGGGTGCTCCGTACTGGAATCCGCAGTGCAAAGGTGCCATATTCGGTCTGACCAGAGGCACGAGCAGGGGACATATCGCCAGGGCGGCGATCGAGGCGATGGCCTATCAGTCCAAGGACCTGATCAGAGTCATGGAAGAGGATCTGAAGGAAAAGATCCACTTCATCAAGGTCGACGGCGGCGCGAGCGTCAACAAGCTGCTCGTTCAGTTCCAGTCCGATATCCTGGAAATACCGGTCATCAGGCCGGTGCTGGCAGAGACGACAGCGCTTGGCGCGGCAAGGCTGGCTGGTCTGGCAGTCGACTTCTATTCGCGTGAGGATTTTGTCGATGAGTACGCGGAACGTTACCAGCCTTCGATGGATCACGAGAACGTTGAGAAGCTCTACAGCAAGTGGCTCAAGGCGATCGAGGCGACACAGGAGTTCTGAAAGTGAAGGTATTGTTCATCAATGGTTCCCCGCATAGGAAGGGAACGACATATACGGCTTTGGCGCAGATCGAAAAGGTCCTGATAGAAGAAGGGATCATGACGGAATGGATCGATGTCCCGGCTGATTGTCCTTCCTGCATGGCGTGCGGCTATTGTCATAAAAACAAGGAAGGCTGCATCAGAAAGGATGTCGTCAATGGTTCCTATGAAAAGGTCCTCGAGGCGGATGGCATCATCGTTGGCTCTCCTGTCTACTACGCCGGCCCAGCAGGTTCGCTGATGTCTTATCTGGACAGGCTCTTCTATTCGCTTCCGGATAAGGCGAAGCTGAACATGAAGGCTGCTGCCTGCATCTCCAATTCCAGAAGGGCAGGCAATATCACGACCAACGATGCCATCGAAAAGTTCTTTTCGATCAGCGGCATGACGATCATCACTTCGACATACTGGAATGATTCCCACGGATTCACGCCGGAGGATGCGTTGAAGGATGAGGAGGCCATGCAGACGATGCGCAATCTGGGGACCAATATGGCTTACTATCTGAAGGTGCGCAAGTTGGCAAAAGAAAACGGCCTTGTAGAGCCGCAGATCGAAAAAGGGCACAGCACCCATTTCATCAGATGAAAAAAGAGATCCGCTCAGCGGATCTCTAATTGTTTAAAGGTGTTCACCAGGTCATCGTGGATGACGATGTCGCATTCGGAATCGTAGGATGTGGCGTCGCGGTTGATGATGGCCAGTTTGTCTCCACGGAAGTAGCGGATGAAGGATGCGGCGGGATAGACGACCAGCGATGTGCCACAGACGACCAGGAGGTCAGCCTGGGCGATGGCGTTGATCGCACCTCTGATGACGTCCTCATCCAGTCCTTCCTCATAGAGGACGACATCCGGTTTGATAGTCGCGCCGCATCGGTCGCATTTCGGTACGCCTGAACTGTTGATGATGTAATCCAGGTCAAAGAACTTGTGGCAGCGGCTGCAGTAGTTCCTTAAGACCGAGCCGTGCAGCTCATAGACTTTCTTGCTGCCGGCAGCCTGATGTAGACCGTCGATGTTCTGAGTGACGACAGAGACGTCTTTCTTGTCCTGCAGTCTGGCGATGAACTCGTGGGCATAGTTAGGTTTCGCATCAGGATAGAGCATCTTTTCCCGATAGAATTCGAAAAAGTCTTCCGTTTTATATTCATAGAAGGTGTGTGAAAGCATCTCTTCTGCCCTGTACACGTTCTTGTAGAGGCCGGTAGCGGAGCGGAAATCAGGGATGCCAGAGGCCGTGGACATGCCGGCTCCGGAGAAGAAAACGATTCTGTTGGCGTCATCTAACGCTTTCTGTAATTGCTTGATCATACAACTTTATTTTACTATTTTTTGGTGTTATTATCTAAACATAGAAACATCAGGGCAAGGTGCGATTCCTTGATCGGCGGTATACCCCGCGAGCTTCGGGCAGAACCTGTGGGATTCAGGTGGCGACTGTACAGTCAGGATGAGAGAGGTTTTTTTATTTTGAAAAAGTATCTGACAGTTAAAAACATCAGTTCTATCGCCGTCTTAGGCGCTTTGGGAGCCGTTTTGATGTTCTTTGATTTTCCGATCGCTATCGCTCCGAGCTTTTATAAGCTGGATCTGGGAGATCTGCCTTGTCTGATCGGGGCATTCGCCATGGGACCTGTCCCGGCTCTGTTCATCCAGTTCGTCAAGATCGTGATCAAGCTCCTGCTGAAGCCGACTTCGACTGCTTTTGTCGGAGAGATGGCGGCTTTCTGTTTCTCAAGTGTCTATTGTGTGACAGCGGCCTTCATCTATGACCGCAAGAGATCCCGTGCTTCCGCACTCAAGGCCATGTTCATCGCTTCGATCGCCATGGTCATCGCAGCGGTCCTTGGAAACTATCTGTTCATCATCCCGGCTTATGTGAAGATGTACAACATGCCTTTGGAGGCCATCATCTCCATGGGACATGCGATATTCCCGGTCGTCAACGATAAGCTGAGTTTCGTATTGTGCTGCGTCATGCCTTTCAACCTGATCAAGGCGCTCATCGTCGATGTCCTGACTCTGCTTTTATACAAGAGGATCTCTCCGATCCTGAAATGATCAAAAAAAGGCCAGAATACTGGCTTTTTCACATTATGTGAAGCTGTGGTATTTGTTTTACTTTGGTATCAATTATGATATAATTTTGTGGTACAAAATTGATTTGGAGGTTTTGTTGTGGCTAGATTAACAAGAACACAGAAATTCGCTGAATTGAGAGATTCGCTTGCGAATGACAAAGAATCTTCTTTGCAGACAAAGGATCTTTCAAGCTACGAAGATAGATTAAACAGTATCACAGAACTGCTGTCTCCTTTGACACAGGAAAAACCGGTCGTTGCAACACCGGTCGAAGAGGATCCGAAGTATACCTGGACGGAATTCAAGGATACGCAGACACCCGTCGAAGATCTGATCGATTCCTTTAAGAATGATGAACTGGAACAGCAGATCCAGCAGATCACGGAAGTAAAGGATGCTCATGCTCAGATCAATGAGAACTGGGCCAGAAAAGAGACACAGACTCCGGTCAGCGAGCCTGTTGAAGAGATCCGCATCGCATCGGCTGATAATATCAGACCGTTGATCCAGGAACCGGATTATCAGCCTGTTCCGGATGAGGTGCCGATCATCAATATCAGAACGGATCAGAATTATACGCCGATCATCGATGAGAGTCAGTATATGGCGTCTTTGAACGAGGATGATTACAGGATCGATGAAACGCCTGTTTATTCTGCGCCCGTGATCGAAGAAGCGACTCCGGCTATTACACAACAAGAAACTCCAATCATTGAGCCGGCAAAAGAAGAAAACAACAGTTTCTTAGGTTACTATCATCCGACTCAGGAAGTCGAAGATCTTTATAAAGAAGCAGAGAATAAGGTTCAGGAAACACCTGCCAGTGAACCTGCAGAGCAGCCTTTGAATATTGAAGTCGTCGATAAGGCGTTTGAGACGGTCTCTCACGAAGAGGCTCCTGCCACATATGAAAGAGAGACTGCTGAATTCGCAGACAACCACGCGATCGATCAGCTGGATGATTTCGTCAATTCTTTCGTTTCCGAGACGATCAATGAGGTCGGCGAATACAACAAGAACAACGGTGACATGACCATCTCTCAGCTGGCCAGCAACATGGTCAATGAGATCAGGCATCCAAACGAAGTGATCGAAGAGCCTCAGGTCCCTGAAGTCGAAGAAGAGCCTGAAAGCGATGAAGAGTTCACCAATACCGTTTCCATGGAGATCGATAAGATCATGGAAGAGATCTCACACGCAGAAGAGGAAACGGAACTTGAACCGATCCCTGAGATCCTGGAAGCTCCTGAGACGCCTGAGATCGTTGAGGTCCCGGAAGTTCCGGAAGAGACGATCGTCGTCGAGGAACATCCTGTCCTGGCCAAGGCATTGGAAGATGAAGGAGAGGATGTCGTCGAGATCAAAAATATCACTGAACTTGAGACGGAACCGATTAGGGATACTGTTTCCAATACGATCCCGTTCGTCGTCACTTCTTCCGATGATGAAGAAGAGATCGAAGATGATGATGAAGAAGGTTCCAACACGATCCTCAATATCATTCTGATCGTTCTGATCATCGTCCTGGTTGCTGTCCTGGGTCTGATCGTCTTCTATATCCTGAAGACGAAGGGTGTCATCTGATGAAGATCAATATCGCCATAGATGGACCTAGCGCTGCCGGAAAGTCCACGATCGCCGATATGCTGTCGGAGAGACTGGGCTACACGCATCTGGATACGGGCGCGATGTACAGGGCGGTCGCTTTGAACGGAATCCGCAAGGGGATCCCTCTTGATGATGAAGAGAAGATCGTGAAAATGATCGAAGAGATGGATCTGGATATGCTTCCGGATGGGAAGGTCATCCTGGAAGGGGAAGACGTCTCCGAAAAGATCAGAGAAAATGAGATCTCTATGGGCGCTTCCGATGTGTCCAGACTTCAGGGCTGCCGTGAGGCGCTTGTCAGGATGCAGCAGCAGATCTGTGCAGGCGGTGGCTATATCCTGGATGGCAGAGATATCGGTACCGTCGTGCTCAGGGATGCTCCGGTCAAGATCTATATGGTCGCTTCTCCTGAAGCGCGAGCGCAGAGAAGAGTATTACAGAATTTGGAACAGGGTCTGGAAGCCGATTATGATCAGGTCCTGGAAGATATCAAAAAACGCGATTATCAGGACATGCATCGTGAACATTCGCCTTTGACCAAGGCTGAGGATGCAGTGGAGATCGATACTTCGGATATGACTTTGGATGAAGTATGTGAAGCGGTATTGAATATCGTGAGAGAAAAAACAGGAGTTTAAACATGATAGATGGAACTGTCGCAATCGTTGGTAGACCCAATGTCGGTAAGTCGACAGTTTTTAATAGGATGCTGGAAGAGCGGGTCTCCATCGTCGAAGATACACCAGGTGTCACAAGAGACAGGATCTACGGAGACTGTGAGTGGCTGTCCAAGACTTACCGTCTGATCGATACAGGCGGCATCCAGATCGAAGATGTGCCTTTCCAGAAGGAGATCAATGCGCAAGTCGATATTGCAATCGATGAGGCGGATGTCATCATTTTCCTGACGGATGGAAGAAGTGGCCTGACCAGCGATGACGAATACATCGCAAGGCTTTTACAGCGTTCCAAAAAACCGGTCATACTCGCCGTCAACAAGATCGATGATTACTCCAAGATCGGTGATATCTATGAATACTATTCGTTGGGCATGGGCGATCCGATCGCCGTATCCGGTGTTCATGGCATCGGCATCGGTGATCTTCTGGACAGAGTCGTCGAACTGATGCCGGAGAAGTCGGAAGAGACTTATGAGGGCATGATCAGATTTGCGATCATCGGCCGTCCAAACGTCGGCAAATCCTCATTGACCAACGCTTTCCTGAAACAGGAAAGGGTCATCGTTTCCGACATAGAGGGTACGACAAGGGACGCGATCGATACGGTCTTTGAAGCGAACGGGCAAAACTACGTCGTCATCGATACTGCTGGCATTCGCAAAAGAGGCAAGATCTACGAGAATGTCGAAAAGTACTCTGTCTTAAGAGCGAAGGCCGCGATCGAAAGAAGTGATCTCGCTTTGGTCCTGCTGGATGGTTCCACCGGTATCATCGAACAGGATAAACACGTTGCCGGTCTGGCCCATGAAGCCAAAAAGGGCGTCATCATCGTCTACAATAAATGGGATCTTGTCGATAAGGATGACAAGACCATGTCCAATATTACCAAGGAGATCCGTAAGCAGTTCGTCTATCTGGATTATGCGCCGATCGCTTTTGTTTCTGCCAAACAGAACAAGAGGGTCGACACATTGCTGCCACTGATCGATCTGGTCTATGAGAATCTCAACAAGCGCATCAAGACCAACGTCCTGAACGAAGTGATCCTGGATGCCCAGCTTGCCAATCCGGCGAAGCCGCACAACGGAAAGAAGTTCAAGATCTACTATGCGTCTCAGGTCTCGACTGCGCCGTGTACGATCGTTCTCTTCTGCAACGATCCGGAACTTTTGCATTTCTCATATGAGCGATACATTGAAAACAAGCTCAGGGAAGCTTTCGGTTTCGAGGGCATACCGATCAACATCGTCGCCCGCAAACGACCAGACTAATGAAAAAGCCAATTCTTCAATGAATTGGCTTTTTTCCTTATTGTCCGGCTCCGATCGCTATACAGGCTTGCGATTCAGAAGTGGATGGTCTGACACAGACCGTGACTCTGGAGCCGCCGATCTGTTCAGTGATCGAAACATCTTCTGTTGCACCGGCAATGACCTCACCAGTGTCAGACGTGACAGTATAGAAGAATGGTGGCACAGCTCCACCAGAGTAGATAGCTGTCCAATGTGGGAACCAGATCCTGCCGGCTGCGTAGGTCGTTTCGCCGTAATCATTTGTTGTTGACAGGTCACAGGCATCACCTGTGCAGAAGCCATTCTCACCTCCGCCGAGTCCAAATGATACCCAGACGGTATTGCCATCATAAGAACCGTTGAGACCTGCGATTCCGCCGGAGATGTACTTCTTGGTGTTTCTTGCCGTTTCCATCGCTTCACTGGCTGAAACAAGAGGATGTTCCTCAAGAGCTTTTTTAGCGATATAGCCAGTCACGGAAGGATAGCCATCCGGTCTAGCGTAAGGATAAGCGCCTTTGAGATGTGTGAATTCCGTGACGGAATCCGGCATCTCAAGCGGTGTGTAAGGATCATACTCACCGAGGTGATGATCGATCAGTTCGTCCAGTATTCTGGCGACGATCTTGGATTTGGTGTTCTCCTGATACTCGTAAGTAGTGAAGTAGGCACCTTTTTCCAGCGTATCATAACCGGTCCAGCAGGAGATCGTGTATTTGTTTGTCTGCATGACCAGCCAGCTGTCTTTCGTCGCTCCGGTAGGGATACCGTAATCCTTTCCGGAATCGCCCCAGTCCGTCGTGCCGGTCTTGCCGTAGAGCGGATAGTGGCGGCCGTTCTTGACGTACCACATCAATGAGGAATAGGATCCGGTCATGTTGTATTCTTCCAGATAGGCGACCATCCAGGCCGTCGCATCGGAGATGCGCTGCTGACCGACTGTATCTGCAACGAAATCTTCTCTACCGTCGTTGTATTCGATGTAGTTGACGGTGTGCGGTCTGATGTAGCGTCCGCCGTTGATGAACATGGCGTGTGCACCGGCAAGCTGCAGAGGTGTCACCAGGCATCTGTTGCCACCGATCGCAAACTGCAGGTCGAAGTCGGAATAGTCGAATTTGAAGCCGATGGAATTGAGATAATCGACAACGAATTCTTCACCTTTTTCTTCGACGACAGCTGCCAGAGCCTGCACGGCCGGCGTGTTCTGCGAACGTCCAAGCGCTTCCGTCATCAACATGTCACCATAGTAGTTGTGATCATAGTTGGAGATCAGGACGTTTCCGCCATAGAGGTAATAAGGCATATCTGTGAAGGTATGCGAGGTCGCATAGCCCAGGGCATCGATGCACAGAGCGTAGTCGACGACCGGTTTGATCGATGAGCCCGGATTCAGGTAGGCATCGGTCGCACGGTTGAACTGTCTGGCTGACTCGGTCTCGCCGCGTCCGCCGCCAAGCGCTTCGATCGCGCCGATCTGGTTGTCCATGACGACGATCGCGCTCTGACAGAGCTCATTCGGGAATTTGAGGCCGATATAGTCGGCTTCATTCTGCATATCATAGACGTATTCCTGCAGATAAGCGTTCATGTTGGTATGGATCTCCATACCCACCTTATATGGGGATTCTCCGGTCACATCGATGACTTCGTTGATGACGGCATCGATGTAGGCCTGATACTTCTCGTTGGTCTCAAAGAAGTTGTCGGATATGCCTGACAGCATATCTTCGATCCTGATCGATTTGGCCAGGTCGGATTCTTTCTCTGAGATGTAGCCGTGCATGACCATCAGGTCGAGCACTTCGTTCCTTCTTTCGACCGCGTTTTCCAGGTAATTGCTGTCAGGGTCCAGATAGTAGTTGTCGTGTTTATACAGGTCGTTGTACGGGTTGTAGGTGTTCGGCGAGTTGATCAGTCCGGCCAGGAAGGCGGATTCTGAGAGATTGAGGTTCTCAGCTGACTTGCCGAAGTAGTACTGCGCTGCCTTTTCGACGCCGCGGATGTTGTTTCCGTAGTTGACCTTGTTGATGTACATCGCGATGATGTCCTGTTTCGGGGTATCTGTGAGATTCTCCAGTTCGAGTGACAGGACGATCTCCTGCATCTTACGTTTGATGCCGCTCATGCCTTCTCTGGCGGCGATGGTGGATTCATCATCGGCATCGATAGAGAAGTAGGAGTTCTTGATCAGCTGCATGGTGATCGTGGATCCGCCTTGCGAGAAGTCGCGGGTCCTGAAGTTGGCCAGAGCCGCTTTTGTGAAACGCGGGATATCGAAGCCCGGATGTTC
>JAILBD010000001.1 GCA_024681275.1 Erysipelotrichaceae bacterium | reverse complement strand
TCGCATCGTCGTCGAATGCAAGAAAGATGCCAACTGTGAACAGATCCTGAATTATCTCTATAAGAATACGGATCTGCAGATCAACTATTCCTACAACTGCATCGCTATCGTCAATCATAAACCGGTGCAGATGTCTCTTGCAGATGCGCTGGACGCATTCATCGAACATCGCCGTGAAGTCGTCCTCAACCGTTCCCGTTATCTCAGGGACAAGAAAATGGCGCGTCTTCATATCATTGAAGGTCTGATCAAAGCGATCTCCATCCTTGACGATGTCATTGCTCTGATCAGGAAGTCCAAGGACAAGAAGGATGCGAAAGAACGTCTGAAAGAGGCTTTCCTTTTCACGGAAGAACAGGCTGAAGCGATCGTTTCCTTGCGTCTTTATCGTCTCTCTTCGACAGATATCACCATCCTGAAAGAAGAACATGCGACTCTGATCAAGGAGATCGGTGAACTCAATGCCATCCTGTCTTCAAAGGAAGTGCTCGACAGTGTTCTGGCCAGTGAGATGAAAGAGGTCAATGAACTTGAGGCCACTCCGAGAAGGACCAGGATCGAAGATGAGGTCTCGGAAGTCATCGTCGATAAGATGGCCATGATCCCGAATGAACCTTGTTACATCTCCGTATCCAGAGATGGCTATCTCAAAAGATTCTCGGAGAGAGCTTTCAATGCCAATCCGAATACGATCCCTTCTGTGAAAGAAGGAGATGCGCTTCTGGGCATCAAAGGATGCGATACGCTGGATACGCTGCTTCTTTTCTCAAACAAAGGAAACTATGCCTATCTGCCGATCTACAAGATCGAAGAGTGCAAGTTCAAGGATATCGGCAAACATGTCTCTCATTATGTCAGGATGGAAGGCATGGAAAAGTTCGTTGGTGCCGTCATCGTCAAGAACTTTGATACATTCGCATTTATCATCACCGCCAGCAAGAACGGGATCATCAAAAAGACATCTCTACCCAGGATGGATGTCGATCGTTCTTCCAAAGCTCTTTCTTGCATGAAACTGAAAAACGGCGATGAGATGGTCTCTGTGACAGTGTGCTATGACGATGATGATCTGATCCTTCTTTCGAAAGACGGCTATTGCAACAAATACTCTTCCAAGATCCTTTCAGATCTCGCTGCCAAGGCACAGGGCGTCATGGGCATCAATGTGAAGAGCGATGAGCTTTCGTGCGTTGTTGCCGACCACCACGATGGAAAAGAGCTGCTGATCTGTACAGACAAGGGCGGTTTTAAGCGCATCCATGTGGATAATCTAACACTGACATCGCGGAACACAAAGGGTTACCGTGTCTTCAGACAGATCAAATCTAGACCGCATGGCATCAGCAATGCGATGATGGTCTCTTCCTATAACGCGTTCTATATCTATAACGACTCAAAGCTTGACGAGATGGCAGTATCTGAAGTTCCGTTCATGGATCTTGAACAGTCTTTCTCAAATCCAAGAGATCTGAAAGAAAATTACTTTATGATACGCAAAGACATGAGCGATATCGCTGATGTCGAGATCGTCGATATTCCTGAAGGCTATTACAGCAGTCAGGAAGAACAGGATGCCCAGACATCACTATTTGATTGATATGTCACTATTCAGACCAAAAGAAGTATTGAATATATTCACAGACCTGGATATGCCTTTCTACAGAGAAAAGGGTTTTGATACTATCCTTCTGGATGTGGACAATACGATCGCAGTCCCTAATACGGGAGGCTGCGATGAAAGAGCTGCCAGGTTCATTTCTGATCTGAAAGATAACGGATTCAAGGTGGTCATTTTTTCCAACAACAATAAAGAACGTGTTAAGATGTTCATCGGTGATATCGATGTCGATTACTGGTATCTTGCTCTGAAACCGTTGCCGTTTTCTTATCTTGCGGTATGCCGGAAAATGGGCAGCAAGCCATCGAAAACACTGGTCCTTGGTGATCAGCTCATCACGGATATCCTTGGCGCGAATCTGAGCGGATGTTATGGTATCTATTGTAAACAGCTGCAGGAAAAGGATTCGAAAATGACGGCTCTTAACAGGCGTTTTGAAAAACTGATTTGGAGATACTTATTGCATGAAGAAGTGTAGAGGATGCGGGATACCGCTGCAGACGAAAAACAAAGAGGCTGTCGGCTATGTTGTCGACATGGAACAGGATTACTGTCAGCGCTGTTTCCGTCTGTCTCATTATGGAGATACGGCATATTTCAAGACGAATTATGTCAGTAACGAAAAGATCTTTGATATCTATAACAGATACAACGGGTCTTTATTTGTCGTGATCATCGATATCCTGGATGCTTTGTGCATGAGGGATGATGATTTGCTGGAGATCTTCAAGGACAAAGATGTTTTGCTGGTCATCAACAAGACAGATCTGCTGCCGGCCAACATTTCTGAGAATAAGATCGATTCTATTTTTACCAAGATCCTCTTTGATCTGAATAAGAAATACAGGAACATCAAGGCAGCGCTACTTACGAATAAATTCGAATCCGCTTTCAACAGCCATTTCCTCGATCTTCTGAATGATCTGAAAGCAAAGAATGTCGTTTTTGCCGGCAGGGCGAATGCCGGTAAATCTTCTCTGATCAATAAGCTGATCAATTCCAAAGATCTGACGACTTCGATCTATCCTGGCACGACTCTGGAAGAAGTCATCATCGATTACAAAGGCTATCGTTTCATCGATACGCCGGGTCTTGTGGACGTCAATAACTATGCCACTTACCTCAATGTCGAAAAATACAAGCTTTCCAAGCTTGATAAGACGATCAAACCGCAGGTCTTTCAGCTGAATGAACCGCAGTCTTATTTCTATTTCGGGCTTTTAAGAGTGGACATCATCCCGAAGAGGAAGGCTTCCGTCTCTTTCTATATCAACAACAATAACAAGATCCATCGTACGAAATATGAGAACGGCGATGATTATTATCAGAAACATTACTGTGAATTCATATTGCGTGTAAAGCCTTTGGGGATCACGGATTACTCGATCGTCGATTCGAAGACCATTGTGATCAAGGGCTTGGGTATACTGAAGATCAACGGCGAGTGTCTTGCGTATGTGCACTCTCTGGCAAACTGCCGTTTATATGAATGTGAGGAAGATATATGATCCTGAACGGAAAACAGAAAAGATACCTTAGAGGTCTTGCCGTCAATGAGAAGGCGATCTTTCAGATCGGAAAAGAAGGTTTGAATGAGAATCTGTACAGGTCTCTTTCAGAAGCTTTGAAAGCCAGGGAACTGGTCAAGATCTCTGTTCTGAAGACCTGTGAGACCGAATTGAATGAAGTCGTCATCGATCTGTGCGCTCACACTGGTGCTCAGCTGGTCCAGGTGATCGGCAAGACGATCGTGCTGTATAAAGCAGCGCGTCCCAAAAAGATCATCCTGCCATGAATCCTGAAGAACTGAATTTCGATGATTTTATGAAACTTGATCATAAGATGAGAAAAAGGATACTCAATGATCCGGAACTCCTCAAACCTATGATCAGAAAGAATATGAAAAGATCCCGCTATGAACATTCTCTTTCGGTAGCGGATGTCTGTGCAGATCTGGCTTCTTATCATCATGTCGATCGCAAAAAGGCCTATATGGCAGGTCTTCTCCATGATGTCTGCAAATTTCCTGATGATCATGAGTCTCAGGTCCTCAGGGATCTCCTGAAAGCCTATGATCCCGATAAACTCAATGGGATCACGGGGGCCTATCACAGCTGGGCAGCCAAGTATTATCTGAAAGAGAAGACCAATTTTCACGATAAGGATATCCTGAATGCGGTCTACAATCACACGATATGCGCTTCAAAAGACAAACTCTCTTTGATCCTGTATATCGCTGACAAAAGAGAACCGTTGAGAGGGATCGATGATGATATCCTTGAAATCGCAAAAAAAGATCTCAAAAAAGCTTATCAAATGTTAAGCCAAGATGTAGAGAGGTATATTAAAGAAGTAAAGAATGAAAGATTTGTTGAAAACAGCTTATGACGCAATGGACGAGAAACTTGCGGAAGACATCGTAGTGATCGATTTCCGTAAGCAATCCCCGTTCGTTGATTTTTTCCTCATCGCAAGCGCCAGGAATTTCCGCATGGCGCGATCGATCATCGAAAATGTTGAGGATAAGGCTCTTGAACAAGGCTACGAAGTGAAACACGCTTACGTCGATGATTCAAAGTGGCTGCTGATCGATCTGGGAGAAGTCGTCTGCCATGTCTTCTATGACGGCGAGAGGGAATACTATAATCTGGAAGGTTTATGGAAGGATCTGCCAACAGTAAAAATGTAAGCAACTATCAGATGCTTGCGCAGTATTATGACGAGCTTCTCCAGGATGAAGAAGCCTTGTCATTATGGCTTGAATATATCGAATCCAAGCCTTTTTCTTCTGTTCTCGAACTTGCGTCAGGTTCAGGAATGCTGGCTGGCATACTGAAGAAAAAGGGCTATGAAGTGATCGCTTCCGACATCTCGGAAGAAATGAAAGAAGCTTCAAAAGACAATTTTGATGGGGAATATCTCATCCTGAATATGACAGATTATGATCTGAAAAGACGATTCGATCTGATCTTATGCATCGTGGATTCTATCAACTACCTTTATGAAGAAGAACTGGACAGTTTTTTCAGATGTGCCTATGAACATCTGAATGAGAAGGGACGTCTGATATTCGATATGCATCATCCTTCCAGGATCGAGGAATTCAGGGATCAGTACATCGAAGAAGGCTATGTGAGAGATGTTCCATATCAGTGGACGATCATGTCGGATGGATTTGAGAATACGATCAGTGAACACTTCACGTTTTATACGAAAGAAGGCATGATACAGGAACATCATACCCAGAATGTCTTTGATCCTGAAATGATCAGAGAAAAGATGGAAGAGTATTTCGATGTGGAAATGATCATGGATTTTGTGGAAGAAGAAAAGATTCTTACAGTGGGGTACAGGAAATGATAGCGGTGATTTGTGCGATGAAGGAAGAGCGCGATGCACTTCTGAAAAAGATGACGGATGTATCCGTCAAAAGAGGCAAGAAACTCATTTACCATGGCGAAAAGCTCGATAACGAATACTATGTCGGAAAACTTGGAAAAAAGGAGATCGTTTTATGCCGATGCGGTGTGGCCCAGCTCTATGCATCCATCTCCACACTGCTTCTGATCGAGAAATTCAAACCGGAACTGGTCATCAATCTCGGTGTTGCGGGTTCTTTGAGTGAGGATGTTCATGTAGGTGATATCGTCATAGGAAAAAGAGCTGTCAACTGGCGCTTTGATGTGCCGGGTTGGGATAGGAAAGAGGATTCCATGTACTGCAGTTTTGGCTGCGATGAAAAGATCATCAATATCGCGGAAAATCTCAAGACAGAAGGTCTGCACATAGGAACGATCGTGACCGGAGATGAGTTCATCTATAAAAAATCTCAGGTCAAAGAGATCAAACGATTCTTCCCGGAAAGCTTATGCGGCGAGATGGAAGGATATGCGGTAGCGGGGACTTCCTATGCCTTCAGTGTTCCTGTTTCGATCATCCGTTCCATTTCCGATGAGACACTGGTTTCCGGAAATTTTAAGGAATTCGATTTCAATCTGGAAATCGTATGCAAGAAGGCGGCTGTTCTGTGTGCCGAGATCATCAAGAGGTACTGAAATGAAAAAATGGTACAAAGAATCCTATTTTGACAGGAAAAACTGGATCCTGGAGAATTTTGATAAACTCAATCTGAATGCGGATGAGACTTTGCTGGTATTGCTGATCGATCTTTGCAAACAGTCAAAAAAACAGATCACTTATGAATATCTGACCAAAAAACTTCACAAGGATGTTAAGCAGATCGACAAACTGATCGCTGCGCTCGTTGCCAAGCACTATCTGAAACTGGCTACGAATGCCAAAGGACTTGTTTTTGACATCGATGGTATCTTTGAGTTCGATCCGGAGAAATATGAGATATCCGAGAACAGAGAACTCTATGATATCGTATCGGAAGTGTTCGGTAAGCCTTTGTCAGCTTCTGAACTTCAGAAGATGAACGATCTGATCGAAGAATACGGACAGAAAGAGTTCATGCAGGCTTTGAGGATCTCTGAAGCACAAAGAAAAGTCAAAATGTCTTATATCGAGGGAGTGCTCAGAAATGAAAAACACTGAGCTGATCATGCGGAGTCTGGATCAGCTCTTTCCTGATGCCAGATGTGAACTGGATCATAATAATCATTTTCAGCTTCTGATCGCTGTCGTCCTTTCAGCACAGACGACGGATCAGCGAGTCAATATGGTGACCCCGGAACTGTTTGAAAAATATCCGAATGCCGCTGCATTGGCTTCCGCTGAGCTTTCTGATGTGGAGAGGATCATCAAGCCGATCGGCCTCTATCACAACAAAGCGATCAACATCATCAAACTGTCAAATGCTTTGCTTGACAGATTTGATGGAGATGTGCCTGATAACCGTGAAGAACTGGAAGCTCTCCCGGGTGTAGGCAGAAAAACGGCCAACGTCATACTGAGCAACTGTTTTGATGTTCCTGCATTTGCCGTTGACACGCATGTTTCCAGGGTATCGAAAAGACTTGACATTGCTGATGAGGATGATGATGTCGGAAAGATCGAAGAAAAACTGATGAATTATTTTCCCGAAGATCGATGGGGAAAGCTTCATCATCAGTTCATTTTTTTCGGACGCTACAAGTGTAAGGCTGCCAAGCCTGATTGCCAGGATTGCCCGTTAAAAGGGATCTGCAATCACTTCGCGTGATAGAGTTTCTTGGTCTGATAGATCGGATCCATGGTTAGGTGCATACCTAACTTTTTAAATGTGTTGATATCGACCTGAGAAAGGATGACCGAAGAATGGACATCGCAGCCTTTGAGTTGTTCGAGAGCTTTCAGAGCTTTATCACAGATATCGGATGTGATGGAATCGACAGCCAGAGCGATCAGCACTTCATCGGTGTGCAGTCTGGGATTGTGACCGTGCAGATACTTCGTCTTAAGTTCCTGTATCGGAGCAAGGACTTTTTCAGACAGCAGATGAACATCCGGGATGTCTCCTGCGATCTTTGCCGCATTCAGCAGAGCGGCTGCGGAGGCACCCATCAGTTTCGATGTCTTTCCGGTGATGATCTGGCCGTTGTATTCGATCGCAACTGCCGGCTCACCGGTCTTTTTAGCGAGTTTATTGGCTTTGACAGCGACTGCGCGGTCTGCTTTAGAGACTCCGACCTTGTTCATGATGGTCTCCATCTTGAAAAGGACATCTTCTGGAAGGGCATCGCGTCGCACATCGATCTCCGTATCATAGTAACGGCGTATGATCTCATCTTTTGCCGCCTTCTGGCAGACTTCATCATCGCTGATACAGTTGCCGACCATATTGACACCCATATCGGTAGGGGATTTATAGATCTGCTTGCCCATGATCCTGACCAGAAGATCGTTCAGAACAGGGAAGACTTCTACATCACGGTTGTAATTGATGGCGATCTTTCTGTATGCTTCCAGATGGAAAGGATCGATCATATTGACATCGGCGAGATCGACGGTAGCAGCTTCGTATGCCAGATTCACCGGATGATTGAGGGGCAGGTTCCAGATCGGGAATGTCTCAAATTTCGCATAGCCCGATTTTAGACCGTGCATATTGTCGTGGTACATCTGAGAAAGACAAGTCGCCATCTTTCCGGACCCGGGACCCGGTGCGGTCACGACGATGATCTCCCTTGTCGTCTCCAGATATTCATTTTTACCGAAACCATTGTCCGATAGGATCTGGTCGACATTGTTGGGATAATTGTCTATCGTGTAGTGATAGGCGACCTTGATGCCTGATTTCTCGAGATTTTTTCTGAGCTTGATCGCTTCATCCTGCTTATTGAAATGGGTGATGACAACACCGCCGATCTGCAGTTCGACGAGTTCAAAAGAATCGATCAGACGCAAAAGATCCTGTGAATAGGTGATACCAAGATCGGAACGCATCTTGTTTTTCTCGATGTCGTTGGCATTGATGACCAGGACGATCTCAACTTTGTCTTTAAGCTTCAGAAGCATTTTGATCTTGGAATCCGGTTCGAAACCAGGCAAGACACGTGAAGCGTGGTTGTCATCGAAGAGTTTTCCTCCGAATTCAAGATAGAGTTTAGAGAACCTGGATACTCTTTTTTTGATGTTCTGAGACTGCAGTCTGATATACTTTTTGTTGTCAAAACCTATATTTTTCATATTTAAAAGTATATAACAAAAAACTAATCGTTTGGGTACCCAGTTTCCGTTTTTTAACAAAATCTTTTCAATTGTAAAGATGATAGAATAATAACGTGGATAAATACGCATTCAAAGATCATTATCCTTTCAGAGAAAAGGATTCCAACAAGTATGACAACGGTGTCGTCGTCTTCCTGTCCGGCTCATACGGAATGGCCGGTGCGGCTTTATTCAACCTGATCGGAGCCAAAAGTGCGGGGGCATCCTATATCCATTCATATCTGCCTGCTTCGATCTATCAGATCGTCGCTGTCAATGAAATGTCGGCAGTCTATCATCCCTATGATGATTCAAGAAAAGATATCTTTGATGAAGCTTCGTTTCGAAAAGCAGGAGCAGTTTGTGCCGGTTCCGGCATCGATCGTTTGAAATATAAAAAAGAGTACCTGGAAGAAATGCTGAAAACGGTGAGCGTCCCATTTATCATCGATGCGGGAGGCCTTCGTCTGCTCGGTGAGGACAGGTCGCTTTATTCTCTGAATGATAAGCTGATCCTGACACCTCA
>JAILBD010000238.1 GCA_024681275.1 Erysipelotrichaceae bacterium | reverse complement strand
CTTTCCGTTATTTCTTTTGTGATGATCTGAGGATTAAATATGTAGGAGGTCTTCGGAAAAATGCTGATCCCGATGTTTTTCCCTGCCAATGCCGCAACGTCCAGATAATTATCCATTTTACATACGATCTTAGGTTCTGCTTTGATCTCTTTAAACCATTTGTAGATCATCTCAACGATCGCCTGTCTGCTTGGAACGATGAGCGGCTGATCCTTCAGATCGGATAAGCAGATCGTGTTTCCCGGTATTTTTGCCAGGGGATTTTCGCTGCTCATAAAAGCGTGCATTTTTTCTTGGCCAACTTTAAAGCTGTTCAGCAGTGTCTGATCACAAGGAGATGTGATGACAGCCAAATTGACAAGCCCGCTGCGTAGTTTTTCGATCAGTTCATCAGAATTACCATCCATGATCCTGAAAGAGATCCCAGGGTATCTTTTCATGAATTCTGCGATCCATGATGCGGCGATGTTAGGAGCGGATCCTTCGACCAGCCCGATCGAGATTGTTCCGCTTATACCGTTACTCATGGACCTGATTTCGCTCGATGTCTTTTCAGCGAGATTCAAGATCTCCTTGGCGTGTCTATATAAGAGCCTGCCTGATTCCGTCAGCTGAAGGTGTCTCTTTCCGCGAATGAAGAGTTCAGTCTCAAGTTCTTTCTCTAGAGCCTTCATTTGAAAACTGAGTGGCGGCTGGCTCATGGAAAGCTTGTCTGCAGCTTTCGTTATATTCAGTTCTTCAGCGACTGTAACGAAGTATCTCAATGTTCTAAGATCCATATTTCACCTCATATTTATCATACATAAAAAATATGATAAATGGAATAATATATGTATTTTATTGAATAAAACGAGAAACCTATAATGAAACTATAATTGTTTTTCAGTATCTGAACGAAGGAGGATGACGCATGACGAATGATGCAAGTGAATATTATGGTTGTGATGTTTTTGATATAAGTACGATGAAAAACAGGCTTTCTTCAGCAACTTTCCGCAAGCTTGAACAAACGATCAAAGAAGCAGGGAGACTTGATGAAAGCATTGCGGATGAAGTGGCTTCTGCAATGAAAAACTGGGCAATTGAAAAAGGCGCGACCCATTATACTCACTGGTTTCAGCCGATGACCGGGATCACGGCTGAAAAGCATGATGGTTTCATATCTTATAACGGGGAGGGGAGCGGTCTGACAGAGTTTTCCGGAAAGGCGTTGATCCAGGGAGAACCGGATGCCTCCAGTTTCCCTTCGGGCGGTCTTCGTTCAACTTTTGAAGCAAGAGGATATACAGCATGGGATCCGACATCATTTGCTTTTATAAAGGACAGGACTCTATGCATTCCTACCGCTTTCTGTTCATACAGCGGTGAAGCTCTGGACAAAAAAACACCGCTACTTCGATCGATGGATGCTTTAAACAGACAGTCACTTAGAATACTTGGACTTTTAGGCAACAGTGAAGTCAAGAAAGTTACTCCGATGGTCGGTCTTGAGCAGGAGTATTTCCTGATCGATAAAGATCTGTATTCCAGACGCAAGGATCTGATCTATACCGGTCGGACGCTGTTTGGCTCTTTGCCACCAAAAGGCCAGGAAATGGAAGATCATTACTTTGGAGCGATCAAACCGAGAGTACAGGATTTCATGAATGATCTGAATGAACGGCTCTGGAGGTTGGGCATCCCGGCTAAAACAGAACATAACGAAGTAGCACCGGGTCAACATGAGCTGGCACCGATCTATGAAAGCAGCAATATAGCAACAGATCACAATCAGCTGATGATGGAGATCATGCAGAAGGTTGCTGAAAGACACGATATGGTCTGTCTGTTCCATGAAAAGCCATTTGATGGTGTCAATGGATCGGGGAAACATAATAACTGGTCGATCATGACCGATACCGGAGTCAATCTTCTTTCCCCGGGGAAGACACCATCCGAGAACGAACAGTTTCTGCTGTTTTTGACGGCAGTTTTGAAAGCTGTTGATGATTATCAGGATCTGATCCGTGTCGGTGTCGCTTCAGCCGGTAATGATCATCGTCTGGGAGCCAGCGAAGCACCACCGGCTATCGTTTCCGTTTATCTGGGAAGCGAATTGGCCGAAATACTGGAGGCGATCAAAGAAGACACTGCTTATGAGTCAGCTCAAAAAACATATATGAAACTCGGAGTCAGATCACTCCCGACTTTTCAGCGTGATACAACGGACAGGAACCGCACTTCACCGGTCGCGTTTACCGGAAATAAATTTGAGTTCAGAATGCTGGGTTCATCTAATTCGGCTGCCTGTCTGAATGTGATGTTGAATTCAGCGGTTGCCGAATCTCTCAGGATCTTTGCGGATGAACTTGAAGGGAAAAAAGATCTCAAAAAAGCGCTGCATGAGCTGATCAAAAGAGAAGTCAAAGCACACGAGAGGATCGTTTTTAATGGCAATGGCTATGACGAAAGCTGGGTACAGGAAGCGGAAAGAAGAGGGTTGCTGAATCTAAAGACAACACCGGATTGTATCCCGTATCTGATCGCCGAAAAGAATATTTCGATGCTGACAGGCCTGAAAGTATACAGTGAATCCGAATTACATTCCCGTTATGCGATTCAGATGGAGAATTACTGCAAGACGATCATGATCGAAGCCAGAACGATGTCTTCTCTGATAAAGAGGAGTTTCATCCCTTCTGTCAACAGATATATCAATGATCTGTGTGATGTTGAAAAGAAGAGAAAAGACATTCTTGATGAGTTGAAATTTACGTATGAAAAGGACTTGATCATAAAACTCAGTGAACTGAATGAACGGATGTATAGAAATGCAGATGAACTGGATCAGCTGATCGAAAAGGTCAGAGGGATCGATATGGAAAAAGATGCGGATTTGATCAAGACCGATGTTATCGAAAAGATGGCAGAATCAAGAAAAACATGTGATCAGGCGGAAAAACTCTGCGCCAAAGAATACTGGCCAATGCCGGATTATGGCGATCTGCTGTTTTCGATCGATTAAAAATTCGATCGATTAAAAAAAGGAGGATGGAATGCCAAACTGTGCAGTTGTCGGTATCAATTGGGGCGATGAGGGAAAAGGCAGAATGGTAGATCTGCTGACCAAAGAATTTGATATCGTAATACGATATCAGGGCGGAGGCAATGCAGGTCATACCGTTGTCAACGAATATGGAGAGTTTGCTTTGCATCTGCTGCCTTCGGGCATCTTTCATAAAGGGATCGTAAATATCCTCGGAAACGATGTTGCTGTCGATCCGGAGAATCTGTGCAAGGAAATAGATCTTCTTGCATCAAAAGGAATATCTCTTACCCCTGATGATCTGAAGATCAGTGACCGGGCTTCATTGCTGATGCCATGGCATAGAGATCTGGATGCGTTGGAAGAACGCAGACTTAGGGATAGAAAATTCGGTTCCACAAAACAAGGGATCGCGCCATTCTATTCCGATAAATATCAGAAGAAGACCATCCAGGCCGGGGAAGTGTTTTTTCCTGAACTCCTGTATGATCGGCTGAATGATCTCTGTGAATGGAAGAATCTGATCATCGATAAAGTTTATGGTGGTAAAACATACACCATAGAGCTAATGAAAGAATGGTGTGATGAATATCTTGAGAGGATCAAACCATATATATGTGATGTTACCGAATATCTTAATGATGCCCAGAAGCAGGGAAAGAGGATCCTGTTTGAAGCTCAGTTAGGTGCCTTGAGGGATATAGATTTCGGTATCTATCCATATACGACTTCTTCAAATACGCTCGCATCTTATGCGCCGATAGGATCGGGATGTCCATGGATGAAAATAGATCAGACGATTGGTATCGTAAAAGCGTATTCGACTTGCGTTGGCGAAGGACCTTTTGTCAGCGAATTATTTGGAACAGAAGCAGAAAAGCTTCGTGAAGAAGGAAAAGAATATGGCGCCAAGACAGGAAGGGCCAGGCGAGTCGGAGCGCTGGATCTAGTGGCGACAAAGTATGGTGTAAAGATGCAGGGTGCCACTGAGCTTGCTTTGACCAAACTGGATATCCTGAGCTATCTCAAGAAGATCCCGGTGTGTGTAAAGTATAAGATCGACGGTATGGAAACAGATCGTTTTCCTTTTCCGTCTTTATTGAACAAGGCTGAACCGGTGATCAGATATTATGATGGCTGGGAGTGCGATATTTCCAAGATCAGAAAGTGGGAAGATCTTCCTGAACAAGCCAGAAACTATGTGAAGCTGATTGAGGATTACAGCGGCTGTCGGATCAGGTATATTTCTGTAGGACCACAGCGGGAAGCATATATAGAGAGATAAGAGATCATGAAAGATACAAAAATGTATGTGTCCGCTTTTTCATTGCGTTACGCATCCAAACAGATGCAGTATATTTTCTCGCAGCAGAAAAAGTTTTCGACCTGGAGAAAGCTCTGGATCGCTCTAGCGGAAACAGAAAGGGAACTTGGTCTAAGTGAAAACGGCAGACCAGTGATAACCAAGCAGATGATCGAGGAGATGAAGAAGTACGTCGAAGATATCAATTTTGAGGATGCAGAAAAAAGAGAAGCACTTACCAGACATGATGTCATGTCGCATATCTATGCCTATGGTCTGCAGTGCCCAAGTGCTGCCGGGATCATTCATCTTGGAGCGACGAGCTGTTATGTAGGTGATAATACTGATTTGATCCTGATGAAAGAAGCTCTTTCGCTGATCAGAAAACAATTGGTGAATCTTATCGATACACTCGGGGATTTTGCTGAGAAATATAAGAGTCTTCCGACGCTCGCTTATACGCATTTTCAGCCTGCTCAACCCACGACCGTCGGCAAGAGGGCCGTTCTGTGGATCAATGAATTCGTCATGGACCTTGAAGATCTTGACTATGTCCTTTCTGGAATGAAGCTGCTTGGCTGCAAAGGCACTACTGGAACGCAGGCCTCTTTTGTAAAACTGTTTGATGGCGATGAAAAAAAGATCTGTCAGATCGATCAGAAGATCGCTGAGAAGATGGGCTTTGAAGGCTGTTATCCTGCATCGGGACAGACTTATTCACGCAAGATCGATACGAAAGTGATGAATGTCCTTGCCGGCATCGGTGCATCAGCATATAAGTTTTCAAATGATCTTAGGCTGCTGCAGCATCTTCGCGAAATAGAGGAACCGTTTGAATCGGAACAGATCGGTTCTTCAGCGATGGCATACAAACGCAATCCGATGAGATCAGAACGTATCGCTTCACTTTCGAGGTTCCTGATCACGGATTCGTTTAATTCATATCTGAATTCTTCAAGCCAGTGGTTCGAGAGAACACTGGATGATTCTGCGGACAGAAGGATCACGATACCGGAAGGATTTATGGCAGCAGATGGCATCCTTAATCTGTGCATAAATGTCTCATTAGGACTTACTGTCAATGAAAAGATCATACAGAAACATCTGGATGAACAGATGCCTTTTATGGTTACCGAAAACATCCTGATGGAAACTGTCAAAAAGGGAGGAGATCGGCAGAAACTGCATGAGAAGATCAGAGTCTTTTCACTTGAGACAGCAGAAAGAGTCAAACGGGGCGATAGCAACGATCTGCTGGAAAGGATCGCTGCAGATCCTGACTTTGCTGTTTCTATCGAGGAGCTGATGGATGTCGTTTCGGCGGATAAATATATCGGCAGAGCAGATAAACAGACAGAAGAATATCTGAAAACGGTCGTTGAAAAGATCAGGAAAGATAATAAAGAACTGCTTGGAATGAAAGCGCAGGTGAGCGTATAGATATGGATAAGATCCTGGTAATCGATTTCGGAGGACAATATTCTCAGCTGATCGCAAGAAGGATAAGAAATCAGAACGTCTATGCCGAAATTCAAAACTTTGATCAGGTCAGCGTTGAAGAAACAGTGGAAGCGGGTTATAAGGGCATCGTCTTTTCAGGCGGCCCAAGAAGCGTCTACGATGATGATGCTCCAAGGGTCGATGAGAAGATCACTCAGCTGGATATCCCGATATTGGGGATCTGCTACGGTCATCAGCTTCTGGTCTATCTGGAACATGGAGAGATAGACACTGCGCTTTCGGAAAGCGAATATGGAAAGACGCTCGTATCTGTCAGCGGTTCCGGACTGTTTAAAGATATATCGGAAGAAAGCATCTGCTGGATGTCTCATACAGATCAGGTGAAAAAGTTGCCACCGGGTTTTGTGAGTATAGCCAGAAGTGAAAAGTGTCCATATGCAGGGGTTGCTGATGAAAAAAGAAAACTGTATGGTGTTCAGTTTCACCCGGAGGTCTCTCATACTGAATATGGATATCAGATCATCTGCAATTTTCTCTTTGAGATCTGCAACTGCAGACCGGACTGGAAGATGGATGATTTTCTGGACAAGGCTATCGAGAGATATAAGAAAGAGCTGAAAGACAAAAAAGTGATACTGGGACTTTCCGGCGGTGTTGACTCCATGGTATGTGCGGTACTTCTTGACCGTGCGATCGGAAAGGATCTGATCTGTGTGATGGTCGATCATGGTTTGTTTCGAAAAGGGGAAGCTGATGAAATTGAAGAAGTATTCAAAAGCCGCTTTGATATCAGACTGGAAAGAGTGAACGCCAAAAAACGATTCCTTCACTCACTGGAAGGAATTACTGATCCTGAAGCGAAAAGGAAGATCATCGGTACGGAGTTCATCCGTGCATTTGAGGCAGAAGCTGCAAAATTACAGGATGTAAATATACTTGCCCAAGGTACGATCTATCCGGATGTGATCGAAAGCGGAAAAGGATCTTCAGCAAAGATAAAATCGCATCACAATGTTGGCGGTCTGCCCGATGAGGTGGTGTTTGCACAGATCATTGAGCCTCTGCGGGATCTGTTCAAAGATGAAGTGCGTGAATTGGGAAAAAGACTCGGCCTCCCTGATCATCTTGTTTATCGTCAGCCTTTTCCCGGTCCGGGGCTGGGTGTCCGGATCATAGGTGAAGTGAACGAAGAAAAGCTCAGCACCCTAAAAGAAGCGGATGCCATATTTACTGAAGAGATCAGAAAAGCCGGTTTAGACAGGATCGCAAGTCAGTATTTTGCTGTACTGACTGATAGCAGATCCGTAGGTGTGAAAGGTGACTTCAGGACCTATGGATATACTGTTGCCCTGCGGGCTGTATCGACCGATGATTTCATGACGGCCGAATGGGTGAAGATCCCTTATGAAGTATTACAGGAAACAAGTCGTCGGATCACGAATGAAGTGAAAGGAGTTGGCAGAGTCGTCTATGATATCACATCAAAACCGCCTGCTACGATCGAATGGGAATAGAAAGAGAGGAGACATGGTGAGCGGAAAGAGTTTTGGCTATAAAAAGGCACCATACAGATATGTAATGAAGTTTACAGATGGGAAATGGAACGATGGATATCTGAGTGAAGATCCCAATATAACTCTCAATGAAAGTGCCTGTGTGTTTCAGTATTCCCAGTCCTGTTTTGAGGGATTGAAAGCCTACAGGACGAAAGAAGGAAGGATCGTCTGCTTCAGACCTGATCTGAATGCCGAGAGAATGGCAGAATCATGTAAAAGAATGGTTATGCCGATCATTCCGAAAGAAAGATTCATTGAAGCTTTGGATAAAGTGATCCTCGCAAATGAAGACATGATACCGGAGTACAGCAGCGGTGGTTCTCTTTATATCAGGCCTTTCATGATAGGAACCAGCAGTGTTTTGGGAGTATCTCCGGCGACAGAATTTGAATTCAGAATGATCGTATCTCCTGTCGGTTCGTATTTTGGCGATAAAGATAAAAGTCTTTCTCTGAAAATAAGCGATTATGACAGAGCTGCTCCGAAAGGAACAGGCCATATCAAGACGGGTATCAACTATGCAATGAGTCTCTATCCTTTGCAGATAGCTCATGAAGAAGGATATGATGAAAACCTGTATCTTGACAGCAAAGATCATATATATATTGAAGAAACAGGCGGAGCAAATATCTTTTTTTTCAGTCACGAGGATAAACTGCTGTTTCCCGAATCTTCAAGCATACTCCCATCGATCACAAGAAGATCAGTAAAATATCTTGCTGAAGAATATCTAAGTATAAAGACCGAAGAGAGACGGGTGAGCATAAATGAAATCGAAGGATTCAAAGAATGCGGATTATGTGGAACTGCAGCAGTGATCGCCCCGGTAGGCAACATCGATGTTAGTGGAAGAAGGATCATCTTTGATACTTCAAATAACGGATACGGTGAAGTATGTAAAAAACTCAGGGACTGCATTCAGAAGATACAGTATTGTGAACTGGAAAGTCCTGAAGGCTGGATCCATATGGTGAGGTAAGTTCTATGACAAAATATATTTTTGTGACCGGAGGAGTGGTCTCGGGTCTGGGAAAAGGGATCACAGCGGCTTCTTTAGGAAGACTATTAAAGGCAAGAGGCTTCAAGGTCGCAGCTCAGAAACTTGATCCGTACATCAATGTAGATCCCGGAACGATGTCTCCCTACCAGCATGGCGAAGTGTATGTAACAGAGGACGGAGCAGAGACCGATCTGGACCTGGGACACTATGAACGCTTTATCGATGAAGACCTGAATAAGTATTCAAATCTCACGACCGGAAAAGTCTACTGGAATGTGTTGAATAAAGAAAGAAGAGGCGAGTACCTTGGTTCAACGGTGCAGGTCATACCCCATATCACCGATGAGATCAAGAATTTTGTCTATGCAGTCGGCAGAAAAACTTCCGCTGATATCGTCATTACGGAGATCGGCGGGACCATCGGCGATATCGAATCTCAGCCGTTCATTGAAGCAGCCAGACAGATCTCGCTGGAGATAGGAAGAGAGAATTCGCTCTTTATTCATGTCACGTTGGTACCATTTCTTTCGGGCTCTGATGAACATAAAACGAAGCCTACACAGCATTCTGTCAAAGAACTGCAGGGCATGGGAGTAAATCCGAATATCATCGTTTTGAGATGTGATAAGCCACTTGAAAGAGAAGTATTCAAAAAGATCGCTCTGTTCTGCAATGTCAAAGAGAACTGTGTCATCGAAAATCTGACATTGCCTTGTCTTTATGAAGCGCCGCTGATGCTGGAACGTTCAGATTTTTCCAAAGTCGTTCTGGAAGAACTTGTTCTGTCGGGCAGAGAGCCTGATCTTTCAGACTGGGAGAAGATGGTAGAGAGGATTAAAGCCTGTAAGGAAGCAGTGAAGATCTCTCTGGTCGGAAAGTATGTCGCTTTGCATGACGCATATCTATCGGTCGCTGAGGCGCTAAGACATGCCGGCTATGAGCTGGGATATCGTATTGAGATAAACTGGATCGATTCGGAAAAGATAAATGAAAGTAATGCTGCAGAAATATTGAAAGACAGCGATGGGATCATTGTCCCCGGAGGTTTTGGCGGCCGGGGAATAGAAGGGATGATCACTGCCTGCAGGCATGCAAGAGAAAACAGGATCCCGTTTTTTGGGATCTGTCTGGGCATGCAGGTGGCTGTGATCGAATTTGCGCGGAATATGGCCGGGATCGATGATGCCGACTCCGGCGAATTTAATGAATTGTCTAAAAACAAGGTGATCGATTTCGTGCCTGGTCAGAGTAATTCCGTAAATAAAGGCGGTACTCTCAGACTTGGCGCTTATCCCTGCATCATCAGTGACGGTACAAAGATGAAGGACTGCTATGAAAAGAAAGAGATCTTGGAACGTCACAGACATCGCTATGAGTTCAATAATGATTACAGAGATGTACTGGAAACACATGGGCTGTCGATCTGCGGTACTTCACCGGATGGCACGCTGGTCGAGGCAGTAGAACTGAGTGACATATCATTTTTTGTCGGTGTACAGTTCCATCCGGAGTTCAAATCAAGACCCGGTAAACCGCATCCGTTATTTAAAGGGTTCATAAAAGCGGCAGGTGAAAGAGCGGGATATTATAAGGATAGCAACATATTTTATAGTGCAGAAGAATAAAGTCATGATGTTTGCACGCAAAGTACCGGTGCTGCACTGATGCAACTGATGGGAGCTGGACTTATCGAAAGATTCGATGGATAGTTCAGAGGCTTGATACGGCCTCAACGATGGAAAAACGATTCATGAAAATCGGACAGTTCCATCCGGTATCTTTCATGACATAAAGGAGGTCATTGTTATGTGTGGTATTACCGGTTTTACCGGTGCTGAAGCTGCCCTGCCTTTTATTGTGGAGGGGCTTGAGAAGCTGGAGTATCGAGGGTATGATTCAGCCGGTGTTACATTGGTGGACAAAAACGATCTATTTACCTGCAAGGTATCCGGAAGACTGGACAAACTTAAAGCAAAACTGGAAAAGGAAGTGCATCAGCAGACCTGTGGTATCGGCCATACCAGATGGGCTACCCATGGCGTACCTTCTCAGCTCAATTCACATCCGCATACAAACAGCAGCGAAACGATCTCACTGGTTCATAATGGTATCATTGAAAACTATCTGTCGTTGAAACAGGAACTCTTGAATAAAGGCTATATCTTTCAATCAGAAACAGATACCGAGATCATCGTTCATCTTCTGGATGATATTTATTATCACGAAACAGGAGATATGTTTCAATCACTGCTGAAAGTCGTGAATCAGCTGAAAGGAAGTTTTGCCCTCTGCGTTGTTTCCAAAGAATTTCCAGATCAGATATATGTAGCTAAAAAAGAGAGTCCGATGATCCTGGGAAAGAACGAAACAGGATCTTTCTGTGCCTCTGATGCACCGGCTCTGCTTGCTTATGGTGACCAGATCCTACCATTAAAAGATGAGGAAGTTGCGATCCTGTCTCCAAATGATATCCGGGTCTTTAACTTTAAGGGTCAAGAGATCGAACAGGGGTGGATAGCAGCTCCTTATAATACTCAGGCCGCTCAGAAAGGCGGATATGATTCTTTTATGCTGAAGGAGATCCATGAACAGCCAAGAGCGATCAGGGAGACCTTGAGAGGAAGGATAATCAATGATGAAATAGAAGTCAATGAACTGAATGAACTGGATCTGGACTGGAAAAAAACGGAAAGGATCTATTTTGTTGCATGCGGAACAGCTTATCATTCGGGCATCAGTGCTGCAAAACAGCTGGAAAAGCTGATCGATGTGCCGATTTTTGCGACCCCTGCAAGTGAATTTCGTTATGGAGGCCATTATCTCAATGAACGGAGTCTGTGTATATTTATTAGTCAGTCCGGTGAAACAGCAGATACGATCGCTGCGATCAAGTTGGCAAAACAAAAGAATTGCCCGACGATCAGCGTTGTCAATGTTCTTGGATCGTCTCTTACCAGACTGTCAGATATCTGCTTATATACTTGTGCCGGACCGGAGATCTCAGTTGCCAGCACCAAGGCGTATACTACCCAGATCGTTCTGCTTGATTGTCTGCTTATAAAGATCGCTGAAAAGATAAGCGGTTACAGACCTGACAGACAACTGATCAAAGATTTTAAAGAATTGCCTGAATCGGTAGAGAGAGTTTTGAAATACGAAAGTCAGGTGAAAGAACTATCTGATCTGTTCAAAGACAAAAAGGATGCGTATTTTATTGGACGACAAGATGATTATCCGGTTGCTTTGGAAGGCAGTCTGAAACTCAAGGAAGTATCTTATGTTCATGCTGATGCATATTATGCAGGCGAACTTAAACATGGTCCGATCGCCTTGATCGAAGAAGGTACAGTTGTCGTAGCTTTGGCAACGCAGAAAGAAGTTGCAACAAAGACCATTTCAAATATTCAGGAAACGCTAGCCAGAGGTTCTAAAGTCATTCTCGTTACAACAGAGTCCATTGATACAGGCGGTTTTGAATATGTTCTTAGGCTAGAAGAAACATCTCGTTGTTTGATGCCGGTCCAGATCATTATTCTATTGCAGCTGCTTGCGTATTATGTTGCTTCTATAAAAGGCTGTGATATCGATAAACCAAGAAATCTGGCAAAATCTGTCACAGTAGAATAAAACATTTACATATCTAAAAAATTATTCCAATTCTGACGACAGTTCTGACGACATTTTACGCTGTACAAAGCAGAACAGGACAGATTTTCATGTTTCACTTACTTTCTACTGTTTCTTTTGTTTATGATGATATGAAATTACAGAAAACACGATAAATAAAGGTTTTTTGGCACATATGAAACAAAAAAAGTGCTTTCGCACTTATTGATCTCAATGGTGATTCCCTGGGGGCTCGAACCCCAGACCCTCTGATTAAGAGTCAGTTGGGGATGATGCGAATAATTCAGTATTTATAGGTGCTTTTAGAATCAAGTGCCTTTTTCATACGACAGATTT
>JAILBD010000237.1 GCA_024681275.1 Erysipelotrichaceae bacterium | reverse complement strand
TTGATGTCAGATCGTAGATATCTTCACCACCGATCTTTACTGTTTTTTCAGGAAAATTATCCTTGATATATGACTCGAAAGCCAATGCCGAAAACATAGCGTCGCCATCCGGACGCTGATGTCTGAATATCGAAATGAGATCGAACTCTTTCAGCTTATCAAGGATGATTTTGTACATTCTATAAACCTAATATCCTGACTGTGTCTTTTACGATCGCAAGCTCCTCGTTTGTTGGAACGACAAAGACTTTGACTTTTGAATCAGGTAAAGAGAGTTCCGCTTCAGAATGACACTTGGCATTGAGTTCATAGTCGATCTTCAAACCGAGACCTTCTTCAAGTTTCTTGCAGATCATTTCTCTGACCAAAGTTGCGTGCTCACCAAGACCTGCAGTGAATGTCAGAGCATCGACATGACCAAGTTGCATGACATAGCCGCCTACTACATTGATTACTCTGTTGACATAGAGATCATAAGTGATCTTTGCTCTTTCATTTCCTTCTTTGATCGCATTTTCAACGTCCCTGGAATCTGAAGAAACACCGGATACACCAGCCATACCTGATTTCTTGTTCAGATAAGTTTCCATTTCTTCAGGTGTGCAGCCAAGTTTCTTTGTCATGAAATAAACAACAGTCGGGTCGATATCACCACATCTGGTGCCCATCATGATGCCACCTAAAGGAGAAAGTCCCATTGATGTGTTGATGCATTTACCACCCTTTATAGCAGTGATCGAAGCTCCTGAACCCAGATGCAAAGTGATCAGATTGAGATCTTTAATGTCTTTGCCCATGATTTCAGCTGTCTTGTTTGCAACATATTTATGGGATGTTCCGTGAGCACCGTAACGTCTAACCTTGTAATCCGTATACCACTCGTATGGGACCGGGAACAGATATGAATCAGGTTCCATAGTCTGATGGAATGCAGTATCAAATACGAAAACGTGTTCGATTTTTGGCAATGCGTTCTTGAAAGCTTCATAGCATGTCAGGTGCGCTGCGTTATGCAAAGGTGCGATATCGATCAGTTCGCGGACTTTGTCGACAACATACTGATCTACTTTTACGGAATCTTTGAAATAAGGTCCACCTTGGACGATCCTGTGTCCGGCAGCTTTGATCTCATCAAGAGACTCAACGATACCGAAATTGATCAACGCATCCAGGAGCATGTCGACTGCGACCTGATGATTTGGAACAGGAACGTTTCTGGAAATGTGTTCTCCGTTGACATTGATGCCGAAGATGCCCATTGGTAAGCCGATCCTTTCAACGTTGCCGCTGGTCAGAACCTTGCCTTCAGGCATTTCAAACAACTGGAACTTCAATGATGAACTACCTGAGTTAACAGCCATGATTTTTGTCATAATTTTCTCTCCCTACTTTATCTTTTCTATTTTTTTGATAAATGAATTCAACAATTCATTGTCTTCCTGTTTCATCTGCTCAATGATTTCATCAAGCTGTTTATCTTTTTTGATCAGTTTCAGATGTTTTTCGTAATCGTTCAGCTGAACAAGCGATCTCTTGATCAGATCCTGTACAGCACTCTTGGAGATCATCAGATTGTCGGCGATCTCATTCATCGAAAGATCTTCGTTAAAGTATTCATCAAGTATATCCTGCTGATGTTTGGTCAAAAGTTCACCATAGTAATCCAGCAGCAGCGAATTGTATTCCCTCTCAATTGGCATGACGAAGCTCTCCGATGATCGAATCCAGATACAGATCGAAATCAAAATCCTGAATATCTTCCATGTCCTCCCCTACCGTGATATATCGCACAGGGAGTCCGGTCATGTTTTTGATCGCGATGACGATTCCGCCTTTTGATGTGCCATCCATTTTTGTCAGGATGATGCCATTGAGATCTGTGATCTCATTGAACAGTTCTGCTTGAGATAAGCCATTCTGTCCCGTATTGGCGTCCAGTACCAGCCATGTATTATGCGGTGCTCCTTCGATCTCTTTGCCTAGAACTCTGTGCATCTTTTCCAGTTCAGCCATAAGATTGACTTTTGTCTGTAAGCGTCCGGCTGTATCGCATATCAGGATATCGATATCATTTTCTTTCGCAAAACGGCAACCATTGACCAGGACGGAGCTAGGATCTTCATTTTCTTTTCCGCTGATACATGGTATGCCAAGTCTTTCTGACCAGACCTGTAGCTGTTTCGTGGCACCAGCCCTGAACGTATCTGCTGCGACCAAAGCAACTTTCTTATCCTCGTTGAGATAGCGATAGGCAAGTTTTGCACAGGTGGATGTCTTTCCAGAACCGTTGACACCGACCATTAAAATGACAGTCGGACCGTTTTCGTTATAAACGATATCAGTATCCGGCTTTTCATAATAGACTTCTCTGAAGGTCTGTCCCAGGAAGTTCATGATATCTTTCGCAAACAGATAGTAGTAATTCTGACAAGTCTCAAAGAATTTGTCGCAGATGAGTTCTGAAGTCTGATAGCCAATATCGGCTTCTATCAGTGTGACCATCAGTTGCTCCATGAAATCATCTTTGTTCTGCTTCTTGTTTTCCGTTACAAAACGCAGTTTTCGTCCCAAAGAATCATTCGTCTTGGCGAATCCGTGCAGATATTTGTTTTTATCTTTTGAAAAGAATCCCATTACGCTGTTGCTCCCGCTGTTTTTTCTTCAGGTTCTGCCATTTCGATCGCATCGATCAGTTTCACTTTCAGCATCTGTGAAACGCCTCTCTTCTGCATCGTGACACCAAAGAGAGAATCACACTGTTCCATCGTACCAGGCCTATGAGTAATGATGATGAACTGAGATCTGTCGGCGAATTCCTTGACGTATTTCGCAAATCTTTCAACATTGGCGACATCCAATGCGGATTCGATCTCATCAAAAACGATCAGCGGTTCTGGTCTTACTTTGAGGATCGTGAAAAGAACGCAGATCGCGATCAATGATTTTTCACCGCCGGAGAACAGTCTTATTGACTTAACAGCTTTTCCAGGAGGCTGAACATCGATATCGATACCTGTATTCAGGATATCTTCCGGATCTTCCAGGACCAGTCTCGCTTTTCCGCCGCCAAATAGTTTTGCGAATACAGCAGGCAGTTCCTTGTTGATTGCGTCAAAAGTCTCTTTGAACTGCGTCTTCATGATCTCATCCATCTCATCGATGGCAGCAAGGATCTTATCACGGGAAGCGATCAGATCATCATAGTTCTTTTTCAAGAATTCATATCTTTCATTGACTTCATCGAATTCTTCCGGAGCCGACATGTTGATGTTGCCAAGTTCCTGTATATCTCTTCTGAGATTGATCACTTCTTCTCTGGCTGTCTCATCGATCTCCATATCATAGTTTTCCAAAGCATATTCAAAAGTCATCTGATATTCCGATGCCAGACGATTCAGATCATTCTCCAGTTTGGTATCCAGAACAGCTCTGCTCGTATTGACTGAGGAAATATTGTTTCTGGCTTCATCAAGCTGTCTTCTGACGAGCCTGATCTGCTGTTCCTTGCGGTCGATCTCGGCAGAAAGTTTCATCCTCTCATCTCGTCTGAGTTTTAAAGAAGTTGAAAGTTCGTCCTTCTTGGCGTAGTTTTCAGAAAGCTTCATGATGACCGTATCAGAAATGGTCTCCTGATCTTTCATTGGAGCGATGGATTCATAATCAGCTCTGAGTTTCTCATACCTGGCGCGTTTTGAATCGACGATCTGTTCGAGCTGAGCCATGGCAATACGTTTTTCCATGATCTGGCTTTCAAAGCTCTCTTTCTGCGAATTCAAAAGCGAATAGTTCTTGTTGGCAATGCTGTTTTCAGCTTTATAAGATACCATATCGCTTTCCAGACGTTTGTATTCCGCCTGAGCGGTCATCATGGAAACTTCATTTTTTACTTTACCACCGGTCATAGAACCGCCTCTATGGACGACTTCTCCGTCAAGTGTAACGATCTTGTATCCGTAATTCAATAAAGAAGAAAGATTATTGGCATTTTCCAGATCATCCGTGACAAGCACGTTGCCAAGCAGTGATTCTTTGACAGCTTCATATTCCGGAGAACATGTGCAGAAATCGTATGCGGTTCCCAGATATCCTTTTGTGTTCTTGCATACGATCTCATCTTCATAGCGAACAGTATGCGGTCTGCAGACAGTAACCGGTAAAAATGTCGCTCTGCCCGAACGGTTCTTCTTCAGGAAAGAGATCGCTTTTCTTGCA
>JAILBD010000222.1 GCA_024681275.1 Erysipelotrichaceae bacterium | reverse complement strand
TGGTGCCAACTACAGGAATCGAACCCGTAACCTACTGATTACAAATCAGTTGCTCTACCTATTGCGCTAAGTTGGCGTTTTTTAATGGTGGAGGCTAACGGGCTCGAACCGCTGACCCCCTGCTTGTAAGGCAGGTGCTCTCCCAACTGAGCTAAGCCTCCTTATTTTTTTGATGCTTAATTATCTTATCATAGAGAAAAATAAATTTCAATTGCTATTTTATAATAAATAATATGGAGATACGGATATGAGAATAAGAAGGGCAGAAAGGAAAGACCTGGATAGAGTGTATGAACTCGTCTGTCTCTTGGAGGATGAGAGACTGGACTATAAAGGTTTTGAAAAGGCTTATGGATATGCGCTCGATCATGATGTGATGTATGTTCTGGAAGAAGAAAGAATCCTGGCCTTTCTTCACATGCGCATCTCACCGCAATTGTGCAGGGCGGATGATATCTGTGAGATCCTGGAGCTCGTCGTGGATGATGAATACAGAAACAGAGGATACGGAAATCTTTTGCTGGAACAGGTGAAGGAGTATTGCAGTCAAAAGGATATCGGGATCATCGAGGTGCTGTCTTCATCTTACAGGGAAGGCGCACATCGCTTTTACGAACGAAACGGTTTCATCAATACCGGATACCGGTTTTTCAATAAAGAGTGGAGGGGTAAAAAAAGATGAATGAAGTGATCAGGACGATCATGTCCAGGAAATCGGTCAGATCCTATGAAGACAGGAAGATCGATGAACAGACCAGGAAGGTCATTCTGGAGGCGGCTTGCAGCGCACCGACGGCCGGCAATCAGCAGATGTATACGATCATCGATGTCAGAGATCAGAAACTGAAAGAAGAACTGGTTGGTTCCTGTGACCATCAGCCTTTCATTGCGGAAGGGAAGATGGTCCTGGTCTTCTGTGCGGATACGCTGAAGTGGCATGAAGGATTTGTTGACTGTGACTGCGATCCCAGGGATCAGGGTGTCGGTGATCTGATGCTGGCGGTGACGGATGCCTGTATCGCTGCCCAGACGGCGGTGATCGCAGCGGAATCACTGGGGATCGGCAGCTGTTACATCGGCGACATCATGGAGAACTGTGAGGAACAAAGAAGGATCCTTCAATTGCCTGAATACGTCTTTCCATGCGCGATGCTGGTGATGGGTTACACAACAGAGGCGGAAAAGAGGAGGGAGAAGCCGAAACGGGCACCCCTTGAATGCATCGTTTCTGTCGATCGCTATCCTGAAATGGATAAAGATTATCGCCGGAAACTCTTTGATAAGGGTTCGACAGTCAGGACTTACGAGGAGTGGATGAAAGCTTTCTGTGAAAGGAAATACAATTCGGACTTCTCCAGAGAGATGAGCAGATCCGTCGCCGAATACCTGAAACAATACAGTTCGTTTAGGTTATAATAGCCCTATGGGCAAAAGAAAACTGATCATCGATACGGACTGCGGCAGCGATGACGCAGTGGCGATCGCGATGGCTTTGCATGATGAGAGATATGAGATCCTGATGTTTTCGGCTGTTTCCGGCAACGTCAGAGTGGATCAGGCATGTTCGAACCTGTTGACGACGCTGAAGATCTGTGACACTTACTATCCTCCGGTCTACAGTGGCTGCAACGAGATGCTGAAGAGGGATTTCGTCGGGGCTGCCGATACGCATGGGAATGACGGCATGGGCGATCTCGGCCTGGTCGATTACTCTTTGAAGCCTGAAGAGGGCGATGCGGTCGAAAAGATCCTGGAGACGCTGAAGGAAAACGATGCTGGAAGCATCGATATCATCACGCTTGGTCCTTTGACCAATATCGCCATGGCCATCATGCGTGATCCGCAGACGATGCGCAGGGTCGGAAGGATCGTTTCGATGGCTGCCACCGCCAGGGCGGGAGGCAATGTCACCGATCTCGCTGAATTCAATGTGTGGCAGGATGCGGAAGCCTTCAAGATCGTGATCGATTTTGGTTTCGATGATCTCATGTTCGTTGCCTGGGATGCGTCCTTGGGCGAGGCGGCTCTGGATGAAAAAGATATCGCCATGATCAGGGAAAGCTGCGATCTGGGAAGGTTCTGCATCGATTCCAATATCGGCCTGCTGATGCTCAACCGGGCCCGTTTCCATAAGGATATGCTGGACATGGCAGATCCCGCAGCCGTCTGTGCGGCATTGTGTCCTGAAAGTATCGCTGAATGTGAGAACTATCATCTGGATGTCGATCTCAGCGACAGCGAGAGATATGGCTATGTGGATATCGATCTCGATCACGTCAGGAACGAAGGCCCTTCAGCCGCGATCTGTACGAAACTGAATGCTGATATATATAAAAGGTACATGTTTGACCATATCATAAGAAAATGACTTCCGGGGGAAGTCATTTTTGTTTTACAGGGATTCGATGAACCTTCTGACGATGTCGATGCCTGAGACCAGGGTGCCGATCGATGAGAAGAGGTTGGCGAATATGACGACCATGAGCGTCCTTGTGACGCGGTTCTTCCAGAAGCCTTTGAAGGTGGAAGTATCTTCGTAGATGTCTTCGAAGTCCTTGACCTTCGGTTTGCGTATCGTCGCTTCGACGATACCGGCAAACCAGCCTGAAGCCAACAAGGGGTTCAGGGA
>JAILBD010000213.1 GCA_024681275.1 Erysipelotrichaceae bacterium | reverse complement strand
TTGCTGTTTCCGATGATGTTCGGGAAAACGGTATATGCGTATACGGATCAAGCTGTTCCCGGTATCGATATCAGGGAATTCAGAAGAAAACATCTGAAGGAGTATAAGGAAATGATCGGACGGACTCCTTCCGTTGGTTCAATGAAAGAGAATATGTTTGCGCCGGTCATGCATCTGGCCTGCTATGGTTTCGCTTACTACAAAGCCGATCCTGAAAGGATCACGATGGATGTCTTTGACGGCATGATCGATGCAATCTGCAAGAGCGATACGATGAAGAAGTTCTACAAGGGGAAGAACTGTTTCGATCAGAAAGAGATCGATAAATACGTCAAAGGAGCGGAAAGGTCAAAGAAAAGACAGTATCCGATGGATTGGGTATTTGATTTTTCCTATGACTTGTCAGTTCCTGAGTATTACGTCACCCATCGTGAATGCGGTGTCTGCAAGATCGCAAAACAGGAGGATCTGATGTTCCTGATGCCGCATATGTGTGTCATGGATTATCCGACCATAGAGTATAAGGGAGGGAAGCTCATCAGGACAAAGACCTTGGGCAACGGCGATGACTGCTGTGATTTCCATGTCGTTAAGAAGGACCGGTAGATGGACAGGATATTTGAAAAGACGATCATCAGGTATCTGAAGAAACACTATCCCGATGAATATGGAAAGATCGTGGACAATGCCCGCAGGATTTATCCTCAGCTGATGAAGAAGGCACCGGATCTGGGAGGCAGGAAGAACAGTTTTGCCTATAACATGAGGATCTTCATCCTGTTTCTTTCTTATTATGAGGGTTCGGATCATCGGATCGACGGTCTGGCTTTTTCCGAGATCTTTGACGAGTTTGCGGATCATTATCGGCTGATAGGGAATCTTCTGAACATCAACAGGAAGCCGATATGTTCCTTCCTAAGGAAGTACTTTTACATAAGCTATCAGAAATACGCGGACACCGTTGCTTCAAAGCAGGCAAAGGGTGAATGGATGAATACCTGGGGAATGGTCGTCGATCCGGATCATGTGGATGAGGGATTTGCCTTTACGCTTGTAGGTTGTCCTCTGGCTGATTATGCAAGGGATAACGGATATCAGCATCTCATGCCCTATCTCTGCAGTCTGGACCATGCCTATGCAAAGCTCATGCACGCAAAGCTGATCCGCAATCATACGGTCGCCTCCGGAGCGGATTCCTGCGACTACTGGTATGTACCTGATCAGAGCAACACGGCAAAAGATCATAATGACAAGCAGTGAAGGAGGCTATAGTGAAATATCAGAAAATAATCAACGGAGTCTATGAGATCCTGAAAGAGGATTTCAATGCTACGACAGCCGAAGACATGGCAAAGCAGGCCCAGGAACGTTTCCTTGAACTCTGCGAAGAGAATAAGAATGATGTCAGGGAATTAAAGAAGCATACGTTTGGAAGGATATATCCGAGCATCGCGATCTATGAGACGCTGCTGGATCGCGGCATGGGAAAAGAGGAAGCCGCTTCCTATATCCGGGAGTTTTTCTTGCGCTATTGTGCAAAGGCTGTACCGCATCTGAAAAGGATCATCGCTCTTCCGGGGATGGCGAAAAAGATACCGGATCTGTTCATGAAGATAGGAATATCCGCTTTTCCGATCGAAGCAGGTTTTGAATATGAGTTTCCGCCCAAAAAGAAAAACGAAGCCCGGTTCAACATCGTCAGCTGTCCTTATATGAAGACCTGTCAGAAATACGGACATCAGGAATTATGCACTGTCTTCTGCGATAGCGATGATGCGGCATACGGTGACATGCATAAAGACTTGAAATGGGGCAGGACCAAGACGATCGGCCGTGGTAATGACTGCTGCAACTTCCTGCTGGAATACACAAAATAAAAATAAGAAATGAGTCAATATGGATATTGAAGAAACAGTCAACAGATATTCAGATCTCTATCGGAATGCCTTGGAAAAGCTGAACATCTTTGATGTGCAAGAAAAAGAAAGAAGCTACAAAGAACGGTTGGGAAAGATGTATGCTTCTGATCTTTACCGGGAGCACGATATCTATCCGACCATGAACATGAAACTGATTTATGCCGTTGTTGCCATGTGTCTGGAATTGAAAGATCACGGTCTGTCAGATCAAGAGATCATTGATTTTTCGAATGTTGCTTTTGCGGGAAGAAGAAGATTCTTTGATGTGTTGATCAGCTTGATCGACAGGCTTCCCGGAGCATTTGAGATTGCAAGGAAGTGGAACATTCAGGATCATAAGAAACGTGTCGCAGATAAGAGTATCACTTATGATTATTTTGATGTCTCTAAAGACTGTGTCAAATACAGGATCTCGAAATGCATGTATGTGGAGGTCTTTGATGCTTACGGGATCCGCGAATTGTGCAAGATCTTCTGCAATACAGATACGAGAGCTTATTCAGGTCTTTCCAGGCATGTGAATTTCATACGTCATTCGGATCTTTCGAATGGAGACTGTTGTTTCGACGAAGTCCGCAGGAGATGAAGGAGGAACTATGATATGTCACTGAAATATACTGTTTTGAAATCGCTGGTAAGATGGCTGAACATCAAGAAAAGGTGGGATCTTGATGCTGATAAGATCGTGGAAATAAAGAAAAAGCAGAACGCAAAAGTCAGGATCTCTGAGCTTCATTGTGATGACATAGAGGTAAATAGAGCAGATGTGATGGGTTTTCCTCTTCTGAAGATGAAACATCGTCTTCCATCAGAAAAAGCCTGTATGTTCATCATCGGCGGAGGAATGGTGTCGGCTCCCAGACCGGATTCCGTAAAAAAGGCACTTCGCTTTGCACAAGAGACGGGTCTGGATGTCTATGTTCCGTACTATCCGCTCTGTACCGAATATCCCATCAGCAAGTCTTACGAGATGATCTATGAGACTTACAGAGAGATGCTGAAAGATTACGAAGGGAAAAACATATCGCTTTTGGGAACATCATCCGGAGGCAATCTGGCACTGGGACTGATCCCGTATATGAACGATATCGGCAGCAAACTGGAAAGACCGGGATTCATCATGCCGATCTCTCCGGGCACCTGTCCCTGCGGCGAAAAAGAGATTGAACGGATGAAGGAGCTCGATCAGAAGGATGTAGCGATCCCGATGAGTTATATGTTCACAGCCGAAACGATCATGAGACACGGACAGGATGTTCCGGACTATATGCTGCATCTGCAGAACGGTGATTTCAGTAACTGCCCAGAAGTGTGCTTCATTTACGGAAGCGATGAGACGCTGTATGCTTTCGCTCCTTCCTTTGAAGAATCCATGAAAAAGTATGGAGTGAAATACCGGATGATCGTCGGGCAGGGCATGTTCCACTGCTATCCGGTATTCCCGATCTGTCCTGAGGCAAAGGATGGATGGGATATGATGATCAGGACCGTGAAAGAATTCTGAGTGAAGTCCAAGGGAGGATGAAGGGGATATGAGAATACTGGTGTTTGGAGCAGGAGTACTTGGATGCAATCTTGCGGATAATCTCTTCAGGGATGGTAAAGACGTGATGCTGCTTGCCCGCGGAAACTGGGCGAATACGCTGGAAGAGAACGGTCTGAAGATCCATCATTATCTTGGAAAGAAAACGACGTCACATATTCCGGTGATCAGGGAACTCAAAACGGATGATCGTTATGATGTGATCTTTGTTGTCGTCCGCTGTACGCAGCTTGATTCTGCAATTCCGATATTGAAAAACAACGTGTCAAAGAATATCGTTTTTGTCGGAAACAACGTACGCTCCGGGGAATATCGAATGATGCTGCCGGAAAAGAATGTGATGTTTGCTTTCGGATCATCGGCTGGACATCGGGAGTGTGATCATCTGGAATCGGTCGATATCAGAAGGATCACGATCGGTCAGCTTAAGCAAGACCAACCGAATGAAGAAATGATCAGAAAGATCTTCGATCAGACAAGATACAAAGTAACATACGAACCGAACATGGGTGACTGGCTTTTATGTCATGCCGCCTCGGTGCTTCCCATCGCTTTTCTGTGCTATTACACGCAAGGAGATATCAGAAAAGTGAGAAAAGACAAGGTTTATCTCAACAGGGTGATGGATGCTTCCATTTCGGCATACAGGGTCCTGGAAGAGAATGGACACGAGATCCTTCCGGATTCGGACAAGAGCTACAAAAGACCCGGATTCAAAAAGAAGTATCTACCGTTTTACCGGCTGATCTGTTCGACAAGACTCGGAAGATTATGCACTTCCGATCATGCTATGAATGCGGTCGATGAAATGAATGCGATGAACGACGATTTCAGAGCGGTCCTGCTTCGCTATGGGAAGATCCCGAAAGAGTGGAGCGATCTTGAAAAGGATTGCAACGGATATATCGATCCAAAGGAATAAGGACCCCTAAAGAGAGTTCGAAAACATTTTTGTAGGGACATTTACGAACGCTTTTCAAAGCACGAAAAGAGTATTGCTGAGATATTGCAAATACAGACATTTATGTTATTAGGTTGAACAAGCGATTCTTCTTTTTGAGTCGTATATAACAGGCTGAAAAGGGCAGGTGGTTTGTAATAACCCCCCTATGGCACCAAGGATAAATAAAGGATCTATTTCAAGTAAATAGGTTCTTTTTTTGTATTTGGGCATAAAAAGATACATATAATAAACTAAAAACATTAGAATAAACATAAATAGATTATATATATGTGTATATGTAGTATAATATAAACGAAATATGTAACAGAATAAGGAGATAGTTAAAAATGGAAATAAAAAGAGACAATTATCTGCAGCAGCTGATATCCCGTATGCATAACGGAAGGGTAAAAATCATCACCGGCATACGAAGAGTAGGCAAATCATACTTTCTGTTCAATCTGTTCTATGCACATCTGCTTCAAAACAGTATCAGCAGAAACCATATCATTGAAATCGCTCTAGATGACAGTATCAATGCCAGATACCGCAATCCGCTTGAACTTGATCGGTATGTCCGAAGCAGGATTGAAGATGAGGAACAGTATTATGTTCTGATCGATGAGATCCAGAACGTGAAGGAGATCGATAATCCCTATCTGGAAGGAGACAGGATCGGTTTTGTTGATGTGCTGCTTGGACTGATCAAGATCGACAATCTGGATGTCTATGTCACCGGAAGCAATTCAAAGATGCTTTCAAAGGATGTGGTTACGGAATTCAGAGACAGAGGAGATGAGATCCATCTGGAACCTTTGACCTATAAGGAGTTCTCTGAAGTATATGACGGAGACAGGATGGAACGCTTCAGAGAATACGCGACCTACGGAGGCCTTCCAAGGACGTTTCTATTGAAAACGCACAAGGAGAAAGCGGATTATCTGCAGAATCTGTTTGCGGAAACATACATCAGGGACATCATCGAAAGAAACAGGATCAGAAACGATGAAAAGGTGATCAGCGATCTGTTGGATGTCATCGCTTCCAATATCGGCGGGCAGACCAATCCAAGCAAGCTGGAGAAGACGTTCAAGTCAGAACAACACGTCAATATCACTCATAATACGATCGACGCCTATCTGAAATACTTTGAGGATGCATTCTTCATCCGGGTCGCCAACCGGTTCGATCTGAAAGGAAAGAAGTACCTGAGTGCCGACAAGAAATACTATTTTACGGATATCGGACTTCGAAACGCCAGGGTCAACTTCAGGCAGAGCGAACAGACCCACATCATGGAGAACATCATCTACAACGAACTTGTTTCCAGAGGATACTCCGTCGATGTGGGAACGCTGGATATCGTTGAAAGAAACAAGGAAGGAAATCCTGTCAGGAAGACCCTTGAAGTAGATTTTGTCGCAAGAGACGGAAATAAGGTGTATTACATCCAGTCCGCTTTCTCTCTGGAAGCGGAGGGGAAAAAAGAACAGGAATCCAGATCGCTGAAGCAGATCAAGGACTCCTTTACCAAGATCATCGTCACGGCAGACAACATCGCACCGTACTATGATGAAGACGGAATCTACAACGTGAATCTGGAGGATTTCCTTTTGGACAAGAACAGTCTTGAAAAAGCCTAGTGCAAGGCAATACAATATTGGCTGATTTTGAGATCCATAATGGATCCCCAATGGAAGAGGCATCATAAAGTCACGCTCTCATATTGCACAAAACGAGGTAGCCACGATCAGCCCGGATGGGGATCGACAATGGTACAATTAAATCATATCAATGAAAGAAATTGATGGATCTGGATCTGTGGAGAAGCCATGAGCAATATCATAAGACTGAATGAAAAAGCGCCAAATAACGAATGGATCGTCATGTCCAATCAGGGGACAGACTGTTTTCTTGACCTTTTGATCACGGCGGCAGATGCTTTTGAAAAGACAGAGCATCAGGAACAACTGATATCCTTTCTAGAAGATCAGAAAGACATCAATGATCTTGCTCCGGGAACGGCCGGTTTCGATCTGGATGAAATGCCCTGGCATACTGAGACTTTTAAGGATGATGCAGAGTTTCTTCTTCGTGTGACTGCCGAAGCTCGAAACGAAAGGTCTTTCAGGAAGCTGCCTTATGAGGCAAGCACAGATATTGTGCTCCCTTGGCTGAAGCAGTTTTCAGTGCTGGTGAAGCACATGAAAAGCGGATCTGTCAGCGAAGAAGATCGTGGAACGCTGGATCTGAATCCGGATGAAGTGACATACACTTATAAAAACGAAATCTATCGATTGCATTCTCATCCATATGAGCCATGTTT
>JAILBD010000204.1 GCA_024681275.1 Erysipelotrichaceae bacterium | reverse complement strand
GTTGATCAGTGAATTGGCTGATCCACCGACTGCCGCCAGTGCCTCTTTGGAGATCAGTCTGCCCAGAACGATGTTGTCGACAAAGCCGTAGAGCTGCTGCAAAAGATAGCCCAGGAAAAGAGGAAAAAGGAACAGGATCAGTTGTTCCGTGATGTTTCCGTTCAGGATATCTTTCTTGATGCGTCCTCTTAAAGTGATCATCGACTCCATTTTATAGAAGCCTGGTCTCTCAAGCAACACAAATCATTTAAAAACGCCCTATAGGAGAGCGTTCATGTAGTATTCTGTTTGTTCGTCCCGGTCAGAGCACAGGAAACGCAGCGACATGTCCGGCTTATAGTAATTGCCGAGGTGATATCTGTAGAGCTGCGCCTGTCCGATCAGCAGTCTCTGATCCACGTTTTTGTCATGGTAGAAGACGATATCGAGGCTCCTGTTTCCCAGCTTGTAGAGTTCGCTGCGGGAGTTCTGGATGAACTCGTATCCTTTGAATTCCTCTTTGAAGGCTTTGAGTTCTTTTGCCGCCTTCTTGATTTCTTTCTCCCTCTCGTCGATCTCGCCGATCTTTCTGTGCGCTGCAGACAGGGCATAGAGAAGTTTCTCCCTGTCGATCGCTTCGATGTTGTCACCCAGATCGGACCAGAGGTCGTTGGATTCCCTGGCGAGATCCAGCAGTTTGATCACGACCTCTTCCGGTTTCAGATAGACGTAGGCTTCAACGTTGCTGGAGATCTTCATCCCGCATTCACTCAGGTAGACCGGCTGAAAGAAGGTCACGTCTTCCAGATAGAATCCGGAGATCTTTCCCGGAAGCCTGCGGTCCTTCGTCACCTTCAGGATCGCTTCCTTGAATTCGTTGATGTCGTTGTAGCCGTTATAGACGCCGTAGCGTTCCCACGTCGTTCTGACAGACGCGATCGAAAAACTCACCAGCCTTCCGAAACCGACGATCCCCTTCTCTCTTTTCTTGCGGTGTTCTTTATCCTTTGACAGAAAGAAAAGGAGATCCCCCGGAGCGAATTCGGTGAAGTTGATGTTGCTGGAAGGACGCCAGAAATTGATTGTCTTGTGATTGTTCAGGCGATGAAGCTCCAGCATCTTTGAGTCTGTTATGTAAGCTATCGCGGACATTCTACATATTCATTATAAACCATCAGCTGACCTTGTCATAAACATAAGTTCCGTCCAGGATGGAAGAGAAGACATCGCATATGTCGCCGTTCACAAAGGAAGAACGATCGACCAGGTAGATGCCCAGCTCCTCCCCTTTCGCATAAGTGCTCGGGTACTTGCGGTCCAGTTCTTCGCAGACGCAGAGCACCGGCAGGGACAGGACGTTGCCGAAACGGTGGTTGTGCACGTAGATCTCGTTCAGGGTCGAGGCATCGGCCTTGGATGACTTGCAGGAAACGAAAAGCAGCTTGTTGTTTTTGATGATCAGGCAGTCGATCTCGCAGCGGACCGGATAGATGTACTTGTCGTCCGAGAAATCTATCACTGTGCTCATCTTGACGTCGTCGAATTTTCCGGATTCCGTCAGTTTGATGTAGAGGTAGTTTTCCAGAAAGGCACCGGATACCGACACCATTTCCTTAAGCTTTCTGGTGCTGAATCTGAGACGGTTTTTTTCGTCTATCGTGAAAAGATCGGAGACCTTGTCGTATACGGCGTCGCTCATCAGGTCGAAGCGGTCCCCTTCACTCAGCTGATAGGTGTTGGATCCCATATAGTCACGGTTGTTGATGAGCGAATTCAGTCTCGTCAGAAAACGGATGAAACTGCCATAGTTGTCCATATTTTTCTCAAAGAGACTGATGATCGCGTTCCTGCTCTTCCCGTCTTCCGCGCTGCGGTGCATGTATTCCTTGATCTCCCCGCCTCTGAGATTGAGGACGTCTTCGATCTGAAGTTTGAATACATCGTGGTAGATGATCGAGTGGCTGCGGTAATCCTTGATGACGTTCTCATCATCATCGTAATAGATGATCTGGTTCTCTTTATCTTTGACTGTTTCAAAAAGGAGCAGTGACAGGTACCTTGCGCCGCCGACATCGACGACGATGCCTTCGTTCTGGGAGAAGATCTCGTTGAGCTGCCTGCTGTCATCTATGAGTTTGATGAAGTTGATCCGGATGTCCCGGTACCTTAAAAGGACTTTGGCGATGTTTTCAAAACTGCTGTCCGGGATATCGTGATGATAAACATAAAAGATCTCATCAGCTTCGATCGTCAAAGGGCTGATGACGTTGTTCAAAGGATCCACATCATCATATACGGTCAACAGTTTCTTATTCATTTTCGATCTTTCTGCGGTTGTCCAGCGCCTTGATCAGGGTCAGGTCGTCAGCGTAGTCCAGAGAAGCGCCCATCGGCAGACCGTGGGCAAGCCTGGTCACCAGTACGTTCCGGTCTTTGAGGACCTTATCCAGATAGAGAGCCGTCATCTCGCCATCCATCGTCGGAGAGGTCGCGATGATGACTTCCCTGATCGAATCATCGATCCTGTTCAGGAGTTTCTCTATATTGATGTCTTCCGGATATATTCCTTTGGATGAAGAGATCAGTCCGTTGAGCACGTGATAGGTCCCTTTGTATGAACCTGTTTTTTCGATCGCCGCCACATCCTGCGGATAGGCTACGACCATGATGATGGACCTGTTGCGGGTCTCGTCTTTACAGAAGGAACATTCATCTTCTTCACTCAAAAAACCGCAGATGCGGCATTTTCTGATGTCTTTGAGCCCCTCCAGGGCTTCAATAGCTCTGCGGATATCTTCATCTTCTTTTTCGAGCAGCGTGAACGCATAACGCTGGGCGGTCTTGTTTCCTACGCCCGGCAGTTTTTCAAGCACGCTGATCAGTTCTTCAAAACGCTGCGGATACATCTCAGCGGCCCAGGAATCCTTTCGCAGCTGATTGCACATAGCCCAGCTTGCTTTCGCGGATCTCGTCCGCTTTTTTGAATGCGTCGTTGGTGGCGATCATGACCAGATCTTCGATCATCTCTTTGTCTTCCGGATTCAGGATGGAAGGATCGATGGAAACGGAAAGGACCTTGTTCTCGCCGCTGATCGTGACTTTTACCAGACCGCCAGAAGCAGTGCCTTCGAATTCCATGGAACTGATCTCTTCCATCGTCTTTTCCATCTGTTTCTGCATCGCCTGCGCCTGCTGCATGAGTTTGTTTATATCCATATCATTCCTCAACTTTCAATGCGTCTCCGAAGAGATCTCTCAGTTTCTCTTCCGGGGTCGCTTCTTTCTTTTCTTCGATCTTGTATTTCTCAACGTAGACCGGCCTGTTGCGGCGGTCTGCCGGTGTCTTTTTGTACAGGTTGATCAGCTCGCTCTTGCGGGTCTGATCGATCGCATAGACCATCTTGTCGATGCCGAATTCCTTGTTTATGAAAAGATAGAGATCTTCATTGATCGACCTGGTGTTGATATTGTCAGCCTGCGGCTTGCTTCCGCAGACGATGATGGCGTCTTTGTTGGATGCGAAGAGCTCGGTCCCCACCAGGAGCTGATAAAATTTGCGCTTATCCGGATCATAGGCATAGAGATCCAGTTTGTTGTAGATGATCTGATCTGCGACTTTGAGGTCTTTGTTGGCATCCAGAAGGATCGCCAGCAGGAAGTCTGTGTCCGGTTCGACGATCGTGATCTTCGGATCGATCTTCTCTTCTTCCACAACCTCTTCTGTCTTTGTGGTCTCTTCCGTTTCCGTCGTTTCTTTTCTGACGCTTTGTACAGTCTGCCCTTCGACGTCCCCCGCCATCTTGATCAGACAGAGCTCCAGATAGATCAGGAAGTTCTGACTTGTTCTTTCCCGGGAAATCAACGCTTCCAGATCCGCTGCATCTTTGAACAGCGTCTGCTTAGGAATGCGGTTGAGGATCGTCTGTGCCTCAAGCGCCGTGATCCTGTTCAGCAATCTTTCCTTGCCTTGATCTGAGTAGATCAGCGTATCCTTTACGATCTCCAGCAGGTCAATGGCCAGTCTCTTTGTATCACTGCCCTGCGCGTACATCAGTCTGATCTTTTCGATCACTTCACTGATCTTCCTGTCGTGGATCCTGGTATACAGATCGACTTCTTCTGCGACGGACGTCAGGCCGAAGATGTGTTCGACATCTTCCAGTTTCAGTTCGTTCGGATTATAGGAAAGGCACTGTTCCAGCAGTGACAGGGCGTCACGCATGCCGCCTTCCGCCATCCTGGAGAGTTCTTCGACCGCCTTCTCTTCAAAAGGCAGATTTTCTTTTTTGAGGATCTCCATCGTTCTCTTTTTGATCTCATAGACATTGATCTTGGAGAAGTTGTAGCGCTGACATCTGGACAAAACAGTCGGTATGACCTTCTGTGGATCTGTCGTCGCTAAAATGAAGATGACATGTGCCGGCGGTTCTTCCAGGGTCTTCAACAGAGCGTTGAACGCCTGTGTCGTCAGCATGTGGACCTCATCGATGATATAGACCTTGTATTTCCCTAAAAGTGGCGCATACGGCACCTGCTCAATGATCTCTCTGATATCGTCGACGCCGTTGTTGCTGGCGGCATCAAGTTCGATGATGTCCGGGTGGCTGCCTTCCAGATAGGCTTTGCAGTTGGCACAGCTGTCGCAGGCTTCCTCTCTGAAATCCTGGCAGTTGATCGCTTTGGCGAAGAGTTTTGCAACGGAGGTCTTACCGGTGCCTCTTGGTCCGGCAAAAAGATAGGCATGTGCTATCTTGTTGTTTCTGATCGCGTTGACCAGTGTCTTGACGATATAATCCTGTCCGACGACTTCGGAGAATTTTGCTGGTCTGTATGTTCTGTAAAGTACCTGGTATGCCATATTATCATTATAACTCATGATGTCT
>JAILBD010000203.1 GCA_024681275.1 Erysipelotrichaceae bacterium | reverse complement strand
TTTGATCATAGCAACTCTATTATATAATGATTCGAAGCCTATCCCGTTATATTCTGGGAAAACAAACGGGTCAAAAGAGACGAAACACAAAAAACAGAAGAGTTTCATCTCTTCTGTTTTTGATCACCTTACTGTTTTGCGTAAGCGATCGCGATCCTCGATGCGACTCTGGCGTTATTGTAAGCCAGCTGCAGATTGGAAGCCAGCGAATCCCCACCGGTGAGCTCCTTGATCGTCGCCAGCAGGAACGGCGTCGTAGCCTTGCCATGGATGCCCTTTTCTTTCGCCATCTCCAGTGCCTTGTCGATGACCTTGTCGATGACCTCATGATCCATGGAATATTCCTCAGGGATCGGATTGCCGACGATGACACCGCCATCAAGCCCCAGATCCCACTTCGTCTTAAGGATCTGTGCGACCTCTTCGGCATCCTTGACTTCATAATCGACACCGAAGCCGGAAGTCCGGCAATAGAAACAAGGGAAGTCTTTGGTCTGATAGCCCAGCACCGGAACACCGAAAGTCTCCAGATACTCCAGAGTCAGGCCGATATCCAGAATGGACTTGCAGCCGGCAGAAACGACACACACATTGGTGTGAGCGAGCTCCTGCAGATCTGCAGAGATGTCCATGGTCTCCTGCGCGCCTCTGTGGACACCACCGATGCCGCCGGTCGCAAAGACTCTGATTCCCGCCAGATCCGCGATCAGCATCGTCGTAGCGACAGTCGTCGCCGCTGTCTGACCATTCGCCAGATAGACGGCCACATCTCTTCTGGAAGCCTTGGCGATATCCTTGCCCTTGCACATGAGCTCGAGCTCCTCTGCATTCAGACCGACCTTCAGCTTGCCGCCGATGATAGCCAGCGTAGCCGGGATCGCACCTTCACTTCTGATGATCTCTTCCACCTTGTGGGCAAATTCAATGTTCTCCGGATAAGGCATGCCATGAGAAAGGATCGTAGACTCCAGTGCCACGATCGGCTTTCCGTTTTCCAGTGCCTCTTTGATCTCGGGCGTGATCGACAAGTATTTCTGATAATTCATTTTCTGTTCTCCTTTATGATCTCATCCAGTAAACCGATGGACATGTTTTCATTGATCGTCGTTTCCGACCTGACTGCCGCGATACCGGCTGCCAGAGCGTAGTCTATGGTCTCTTCAACTTCCAGGCCCATCACTTCCCCATAGATCAGCGCTGCCATCAGGGCATCACCGGCTCCGGAAGCATTGACCATCTTCTTTTCTTCTTTGAATCTTCTGAGGATCTTTCTATCCCCATCCATATACAAGATACCATCTTTTCCCAGAGAAGTGACGACCTTTTTCAAGCCTCTGTTCAGAAGCGCTTCACAAGCCCTTTCCACATCTTTCAAATCATCCGTCTTCATGCCGGAAAGATTGGCCAGTTCGCTCCGGTTGGGCTTGACCAGATCCATATCTGCGACATAAGGCTTCATCTTCAAAGCGAAATTATCCGAGATCGGATCCATGTACAGAGGTGTCTTTCCCTTGCATAAGCCGATGACCGTCTCGATCGAAGCCTCAGACAGGGAAGGATCGATGACCACCAGTCTGGCATTGGCGATGACGTTCTCCTTGCTGAAAAGGAATTCCGGAGTCAGCTCCTCCAGTACGAACATGTCACAGATCGCCAGGAACATGTCGTTGTTTTCATCCTGGACCTGCATGAAGATGCCGGAAGATCTGCCCTTCACCATCAGGGAATCGGAGATATCGATCTGATTCTTCCGAAAATCCTCAACGATCATCTTTCCGTAAGCATCATCCCCGTAAGCCGTGATCATCCTCGTCCTTAGGCCAAGCATCGCGTAATTGGTGATGATGTTGTGCATGACACCGCCTACGGAAGAGATGATGTCAGCCGGGTGATCATAATGCATGCGGATCCGGATCCGCGACTTGCCGTAGATATCCACATTGGAAGCGCCGATCCCCAGCACATAAGGCTCTTCATTGATGATGTAGCCTTTTCCCATCAGCAGACCCTGCCTGATCAACGAAGAGATGTGAACGGCGACCGTCGACCTCGATATATGCAAAAGCTCGGCGATCTCACTTTGTTCGATCGTTGGATCCGCTTTGATGATCTCCAGTATCTCTCTTTCCTTCTTTGTCATAATGATGTTTAATCAGATAAGCATATGTTTATTATATCAGGTCTTCCTGCATATAGAAATATGATCTGAAATAAGAGATAATTGAATCAGATAAAAAGGATAAGACCATCCATCGTTTCATATCCGAAAAGGAGAAAAAGAATGCCAAGAAAGATCATACTGGACGTCGATACCGGATCTGATGATGCGTGCGCGATCATGCTGGCACAGTTGCATAAGGAAATCGACCTTGTCGCTGTCTGCACCGTCAAAGGAAATCAGAAGATCGAATACACGACCGAAAACACACTGCGCATCAGAGATCTGCTGAAAGCGGACTTCCCTGTCTATAAAGGCTGCTCCGCTTCTCTGGTCAAAAACATCGTCTACCCGCGCATCCCGCCGACAGCCAACGCTGACGCCTATGATGAAAAAGGAAACAAGATCCACATCCATCAGGAACTCTTCGATCTGCCTGCATCAGACGGGAAGATCGAAAAGCTCAACGCCCCAAGCTTCTACGTCGACTATCTGAACAAGGCAGAAGAGCCGGTGACGATCGTCATGGTCGGTCCTCTGACCAATCTGGCTGTCGCCCTGGTCATGGATCCTTCGATCGTGCGGAACATCGAAGAGATCGTCATCATGGGCGGGGGCTGGAACATCACCAACGCCACCCTGGCTGCCGAGTTCAACATCTATGACGACCCGGAAGCGGCGCAAAGAGTCCTGCACTGCGGTGCCAAGATCACCATGGTCCCGCTGGACGCCACCCACAGCGCCTACATCTCCAGGGATGACGCGAATGAACTGCGAAAGATCGGCACGCCGCTCTCCGAATTTGCGGCTAACCTGATCGACCTGCGCATCAAAGTCCACGATTATGCACAGCCGCTGGACGTTCCGCACACCTGTGCTCTCCACGATCCGCTCTGCATCGCCTACCTGATCGATCCTCAGGTCCTTAAAAACGTGAAGCTCTGCAATGTTGAAGTCTCACTCAGCGGTCTCACAGAGGGACAGACCACCGTCGACCAGAGAGCGATCCAGGAATACCGCAACGTCAATTTCGCATTCGGCGGAGACCCTGAACGATTCTCGGAGATCTTCGTCGATGCCTTCAGGTAAAGCCATGATCGATATCGATAAATTGGACGAAAAGGGGCTCTGCAAACTCTTTGACCACACGCAGCTGAAAGCATACGCCCAAAAAAGCGATTTTGAAATACTCTGTCAGGAAGCAAGAGACAACGGCTTCATGATGGTCGCCATCAATTCCTATCCGGTCAGGCTCTGCAAGGAGCTCCTGAAAGGAACGGATGTCCACGTCGGAGCAGCCATCTCCTTCCCCCTTGGTCAGATGAGCATCCCATCCAAATGCGCCGAGACGCTCAACGCCATCGCCGATGGTGCCGATGAGATCGACTATGTCATCAACATCTCCAAAGCCAAAGAACACGATTATGCCTATATCAGAGAGGAGATGGAAGCCATCACATCCCTATGCAAGAAAAGGGACATCCTGATCAAAGTCATCTTCGAAAACTGCTATCTCACGAAAGAAGAGATCAGGCAGATCGCTTCGATCGCCAGAGATGTAAGATCCGACTTCATCAAGACCTCCACCGGCTTCGGCACATCTGGTGCGACAATCGAAGATATCAGGCTGATGAAAGAGGCTGTCGGTGACCAGGTCAAAGTCAAAGCCGCCGGCGGCATCCGCGACTGGGATACCTGCAAAGCCATGATCGAAGCGGGAGCCGAAAGGATCGGCACCAGTTCATCGGTACAGATCCTGGAACAGTTCAGAAAGCAGAGAAAACAAAACTAACGGTCTCCCCGTTAGTTTTTTCATCCGGCCATCTTGGGCCTCACATCTTCTTTCAAAGCTTCATCAAATTCCTCTTGCGTGATGAAACCGTTGTTCAGCATCGTCATCAGGACCCACTCCTGCCGTCCCCTGGCATCTTCAAATCCGCTGGACAGCTGATAGATCGCCGGCGCATTCGGTATTCCCGCCAACATCGAAGCCTTGGCCAGGGTAAGATCATCAGGGCCCGTGCCGTAATAGCCCTCACTTGCCTGAACGATGCCCCAATAGCCATCACCGTAATAGTTCATGTTGGCATATAAGGCGAAGAGGTCCTCCTTGGAGAAAGTGTCCTCCAGATGAAGCATCAGGAAGATCTCCGCCATCTTTTCTTCCAGCCCTTCTACATATCCGCCGAGATAGAGATTCTTTGCGATCTGTTCACAGATCGTCGAACCTCCCTCGATCAGATCGCCTGCCTTCAGATTGTGATACAAGGCCCTTGCCAAAGCAATGAAGTCATAACCCTTCCTCGTGAAGAAGCGCTTGTCCTCCACCGCGATGACCGCATTGACGAAATCCTCATCGATCTCATCAAAATCCGCATAGCCATCTTTTGAAGTATAAGTCTGCACAGCTTTTTCTACAGGAAGTATCTCCACTTCTCTTTTATAGCGCAGATAACCCTGTGACAGCAGAGTCCCGGCAGCTGCCAGGATCATAAGGATCAGCACGAGAATGATCCTGAACAGTCTCTTTTTCATTATTCCAGATTGAGTCTCTTATCCAGGATATACCAGGTGATCAGAGAGTAGATGGCTGAACAGACGATCGGAGTCAGATAGAGGACCGGCGAGATCAGTACCATCTCACTTGAAGAAGGCTCATAGAAGAATTTTGTCGGCAACACCATCGATCTGATGATCAGGATGATGACGACCACTCCGGTTGCGATCAGCGTCTGATGTCTGTCGAAGAGGTGAGCGATACTGATTGCCGCATAGAACATCGAAGTCGCGGCGATCAGTTCAACACCCATCAGCAGCAGGATCTGCAGGATGGAAAGATAGAATTCGGCATCCAGGGTAAAGAAGATCCGGAATACTTCGGCAACATCCCTGATGCTTCCGGCGATCAGACCCATGATCAGGATGCAGATGGCCACTGTCACGACTTCCAACGCAGCCCAGATGATCGAATTGATCAGCTTGGCCAGGATGTGCATCTCTGTCTTGACAGGCAAGGCGAAGGAGAGATAACCCTCATCCTTCAATAACGCATTCTGGAAACGAAGCACGATATAGACGATCGTGATCGCAAAAGATGCGCTCAGCAGTATCCCCAATAGGATCGCAAAGATCATAAAGATGATACCGCCTGTCATGCGAAACTTTGCCATCAGTGAACAGATCGTCGTCAAAGACAGCATCGCCAGAAAGATCGGGAACATCTTCTTGGACATCGCCAGAAAATCATATTTGATCAGCTTGCTTAACATCTGAAAACCTCCCTGAAATACTCATCGACACTCTTGCCGGTGTTTTCCTTCAATTCATCGACGTTCTGATGCAGGACGATCTCGCCTTCCTTGAGGAAGATCGCCTCATCCAGCACATTCTCCACATCCGCGATCAGATGGGTCGAGATCAGAACTGTCGCCGTCTCATCATAATTGGAAATGATCGTCCTTAAGATGAAGTCTCTGGCAGCGGGATCGACACCCGCGATCGGCTCATCCAGCAGATAGATCTTCGCCCTTCTGGACATCGTCATGATCAGCTGGACCTTTTCCTTGTTTCCCTTGGACATCTTCCTGATCGGCATATCCATATCCATATTCAGGCTCTCCAGCATATCCAGCGCTCTTGTCTCATCAAAGTCCGCAAAGAAATCCTTATACATCCCGATCAGCTGCCTGCTGTTCATATAGTCAGGCAGGTAATTCCTGTCCGGAAGATAAGAGACCATCGCCTTCGTCTCAACACCCGGTTCCTCACCGCAGATCGTGATCGATCCGCCACTGGGTACCAGCAGTCTTGACGCCAGCTTGATCAGTGTCGTCTTCCCTGAACCATTAGGTCCAAGCAGTCCGACGATCCTTCCCTCTTCCAAAGTCAGATCCACATGGTCCAAAGCTCTGACCGGACCGTAATCCTTACAAAGATCTGCACATTTCAATGTTTCCATTATTGATCCTCCCATTTGCCAAGGACATCTCTGATCGTCTGATCATCCATGCCCAGTTTCCTTAAACTCTCAAACATCTGCGCGATATACGTATCGGCCAGATCCTTTCTCAATTCCGAGATCTTCTCGTCATCGATGCTGACATAACGTCCCGCCGTCCTCTCGGACTGGACCAGGCCCTGTCTCTCCAGCTCGGCATAAGCCCTCTGCACGGTATTCGGATTGACTCCGGCTTCCATAGCCAGATCCCTGACTGCCGGAAGCTTATCACCGCTGCTGTATTTTCCCGAGACGATATCGACCTTCATCAGTTCAATGATCTGAAGATAGATTGGTACATCATCAGAAAATTTCCATTTCATCTTTTTACCTCACATTTGTATTAATACATTAATACAATAATACATTAATACAATTATGTCAAGCACGAAAATGAAAAAACACCTTTTATGGTGTCTGAAGAAATAAAATAATCCATGCTGATATCAGGAAACAGGACAGAAACTGACCGGCTACTCTGAGCTTTTGATCTCCTTCAAGCGATCTATCTGCCACAGACGCTCTTTTCTCACCTCATCCATCTTGTCGGGATGAAGCAGACCGATGACTCTTACGGCATAATCGGAAGCGACCATCGCATGTTCCTTCATATGCCCAGTCGCAACGGCATGACCGCAGACCCTCAACGCAGCGCTGACAAGAGGATCCTCACATCCTCTCGCCATCCGATGGATCCTTAAGCTGGCCTTTCTGACATCACCGACACCGGCATCGCCCTTCAGCAGTTTTTCATCGATCAAAAAACCTTCTTCTATCGTTTCATTTTCCTGATAGCTTATCGTCTCAAGGATATGGCTGGCCAGCATCAACGCATATCTGCACGATTGCGCCTGCGTGGAACTCTTATACTCCCGGTCCAGTTCTCTTCTCAGTTGCGTATCATCCATGATCCTGATCTTTGTTTTTGTCATGCTGAGATCCTCCCGGCCATCCTGTTCATCGTTCCTTGATGTCTGTCTCTGATTTATATAGGTATCTTAACATTAAAAA
>JAILBD010000187.1 GCA_024681275.1 Erysipelotrichaceae bacterium | reverse complement strand
AAAACAGCTCAAAGAAAATCCGCCGATCAATGAAAAGATGATCCGCGCTATGTATGCTCAGATGGGCAGGAAGCCTTCTGAAGCACAGATCAGAGCGATCATGAAATCAATGGGACAGTAATCCATAAAAACAGGCCTTATACAAGGCCTTTTTTTGTTACTTCTTTTTCTTTTCACTGTCCAGTTTTCTTTTGCGCAATAAGATGGCCAGATTGACAAGACCGTAAACGGCGGAAGCGATGATCGACAAGACGATGATGTATAGATAGATCCCTTCCAGATCTTGCCATAATGCGTAGAAGTAGAAGATGACGACCAGAAGGATGCAGCAGATGATCAGCGTGTAGATGCGGTCATATTCCAGCTGTTTGGCCTGTCTGAGGATAAAACCGTCTTTTTCTTCTTTTTTATAGCCGTCGAGAACGCCGGCTTTTTTGATGAAGTTGAAGTAGAAGAACAGGAAATTGGCTATCAGAACCGCGATTGCGATGAGGATGGAGATCAGCAGATCCTTGGAAAAGATGTATGCGATCTCAAAAAAGACCATCGCCGCAATGTAGCCTACGATATAGTTGATGTAGTGCGCCGCATTGTTTTGCGTCATGATATATGCTTTCTTAGAATAGAAAGGGGCATAGAGCGTCCTGCCATTATCCTGATAGATAGAGATGCCTCTGATCAGAGAGGGATCGTATTTCTTTTTTGTAGCCATATTGATATTATAGAACAATTTGTCACTGGTAACATTTGTAATCATTTATTTATAATATAATTAAATCAATACTGAAAAAAGGAGATCATAATGTCTAATCTATTTGATGCCAAGATCGCTTTATTCAATCAACACGCTGAATCAAAGGAGGAAGCTCTGAAAATGCTGGCTGATGAATTCGTCAGGACCGGCGTTGCCAAAGACACTTTCTATCAGGGACTGATCACCAGAGAAGAAAGCTTTCCGACCGGTTTGAGATTGAACAATATGAGTGTTGCCATACCTCATACCGATGTGGAACATGTCAACAGGACACAGATCGGTTTCATGACTCTGGATGCACCGGTGAATTTTGTCGAGATGGGAACGGATGATACGGAGATCCCTGTCACGATGATGTTCATGCTGGCGCTGAAAGAGGCACATCAGCAGCTTGAGATGCTGACGAAACTGATGGATCTTTTCCAGAATGATGAGCTTGTTGATAAGTTCACCAAGGTGCAGGATTATGAATCGTTCTATGCACTCATCGAAGAATCAGGATTGGACCTGGATTAACATTAAAATAATGTGACAATTATGTGATTTGTTATATAATAAATGTTAGCGATTACATTGTTTTTAATAGACTATAGTCTGGGGAGAGAAAATGTTAGTAACGACTAAAGAAATGTTTGCGAAATCCCGCAAAGAAGGCTATGCCATCGTTGCACCCGATTACTGGGATTCCAATTCCTGCCGCACCTATGTTGAAACGGCTGAAGAGCTCGGCGTTCCTGTCATCCTGAGTTTTGCGCAGGCACATTCCGAAATGCTTTCTGTCGAAGAGGCTTATACGATCGCCAAGTATTATGGTGAGAAGGCTAAAGTTCAGGTCGCCATCCATCTTGACCACGGTCTTGATGTCGAGACTGTCAAGAAAGCCGTTGACATGGGCTATACTTCTGTCATGATCGATGCGTCTTCTCAGCCTTATGAAGTCAACGTCGCACGGACCAAGGAAGTATGCGAGTATGCGCATGCAAGAGGGGTCGTCGTAGAGGCTGAACTCGGCCATGTCGGTTCAGGTGATGTCATCACTTCCGAAAACAAGGAAGCTTTGCACGATGACAAGAACATCTATACCGAAGTCGAAATGGCAAAACAGTTTGTTGAAGAGACAGGTGTCGATTCACTCGCTGTTTCGATCGGCACATCACACGGCCTCTATAAAGGCACTCCTGTCATCGACTTTGAAAGGCTGCATGAACTTCGTGAAGCACTTCCGGTCCCGCTGGTTCTGCATGGCGGTTCCGGATCCGGTGATGACAATCTGGAAAGATGCGCTACGGAGGGTATTTCCAAGATCAATGTTTTCACTGATTTCACAGTCGCTGCTCTGGATGCTATCAGAGGAGAGGAGTACAGCAACTGGTATAAACTGATCAGAGATGCCAATGCAGGTATCAAAGAAAAGCTGAAATATTATTTCAAGCTCTTCCATACCGGCAAATCAGAATAAAAGTCATTCAATATCTCGGAGGAAAAAAGATTTAATGGCAAAATATGAATTGAGAAGTCCTTTCTTTGTTGTAAACCCTAAACTGTATACTTACGGAGAAGAAGAGTATAAGCTTGCGGCAGTCGCTGAAGAGCTGGCTGTAAAGTATGATGTAGATATCCTCTTCACCGGATCGCTTGTCGATCTTGCCAGGATCGCGAAAGACTTCCCGCATCTGGTCGTCTGTGCCCAGAACATGGAAGCATATAAGCCGGGCAAGGGAATGGGTCATATCCTGCCGGAAGCTCTGAAAGCTGCGGGCGTTAGAGCTACATTCCTGAATCATGCCGAAAATCCTAAGACTGTATCCGATCTGACAGATACGATCGCCAGAGCGAACGAGCTCGATATCCTGACTGTCGTCTGCGCGGACGATATCGCCGATGCCAAAGCGATCGCTCAGCTTCATCCGGATGTCATGGTCTGTGAACTTAAGTCTCTGATCGGTACAGGTAAATCTGCTGACATTTCATACATGAAGGCTACCAATGAAGCTGTCAAATCAGTTTCACCAACAACCAAGACATTACAGGCTGCTGGTATCTCAACACCTGATGATGTATATAAAGCAATCGCATCCGGGGCTGATGCAACAGGCGGTACAAGCGGTATCGTATGTGCTGCCGATCCTGAAGCTACATTGAGGGAAATGATTGCTGCTCTTGACAGAGCAAGAACAGATTTTTACAAATAAGGAGGAATTGATTATGAGAAAATTTGTATTATGCTGCGGTTCGGGTATCGTTACTTCTACCCATATCAGAAAAAAGATCGAGGAAGAACTCGACAAGCGTGGTTACAAGGGAAAATATTCCATCACTCAGTGCCGTGCTTCTGAAGCCGCAACGATGTCTGACGGTCATGATGCAGTCATCTCTACCACTGTTCTTAAGACAAAGTGCGCTTGCCCGATCATCGTGGCTACTGGCTTACTTATGAACAGAGGCACAAAAGAGATCTATGATCAGATCGAGTCTTTCTTTACTGCCGAAGATTAGTTTGCATTGAAAAATTGATAGGCAATATCCATCGCATGATGGTTATTGATAAATTCAAAACGGAGGGGGAGAATTTATGCAATTTATTCTTAATTTCTTCAGTACTCTGAACTCTCTTGGCGCTACAGTAGTCATGCCTTTCATCATTGCTATCATGGGCGTCATTATGGGCACAGGAGTTGGTAAGGCTATCCGTGCTGGTTTAACAGTCGGTGTCGGCTTTATCGGACTGAACCTTGTTACTGGTCTGATGGGAACCTATCTGGCACCTGCAGTCGTTACGATGTGTGACAGATTCGGTTTCTCTCTCAGCGTCATCGACGTTGGCTGGCCAGCAGCTGCTGCTATTGCGTTTGGTACTCAGGTTGGTTCTTATATCATCCCGGTATGTCTCTTAGTCAACATCGTCATGATCCTGACTGGTACGACACAGACTATCGACGTTGATATCTGGGACTACTGGCACTTCGCATTCACTGGATCTCTTGTTGCTATCGCTACGAATTCCGTACCATTCGGTCTCTTGGCTGCGATCTTCAACATGATGATCATCATGGTCTTAGGTGACTTAACTGCTAAGGACGTTGAAGATTCATTAGGTCTGCCTGGTGTTTCTCTGCCTCACGGCTTCTCAACAGCTTATGCACCTATCGCTATGGCTCTTAACTGGGTCCTGGACAAGATCCCTGGTGTCAACAAGATCACGTTTGACCTTGAATCATTACAGGATAAGATCGGTGTCTTCGGTGAGCCGATCCTTGTCGGTACTGTTATCGGTCTTCTGATCGGTATCGCTGCAGGCTTACCTTACAATGAGGTATTGACTCTGGCTATCAACATGGGCGCATGTCTGGTCCTGATCCCTAAGATGGCTGCATTGCTCATGGAAGGTCTGATCCCTGTATCTGATGCTGCTTCTGGCTTCATTGAGAAGCACTTCTCTGGCCATGGACAGATGTATATCGGTCTTGACTCAGCTGTTGGTGTTGGTCACCCATTGACTCTGTCTGTTGCACTGTTACTGGTTCCGATCTCAGTCGTATTGGCTGTTATCCTTCCAGGCAACCAGATGATGCCGTTTGCTGACCTTGCTGTTATCCCTTGGATGTTCGTTCTGATCACTCCAGTTGTTAAGGGCAATGGCTTCAGAGCTATCGTTATCGGTATCGCAGTTCTGATCGCTGCATTCTATATCGGTACTGACCTGGCTCCTTCTATCACTATCGCTGCTGAACAGGCTAAGTTCGACTTCACAGCCGGAACTCAGATCTCTTCTATCTGTGATGGTGGTAACCCACTGACTTGGGCTATCTACAGAATGAACAAGATCAGCCCGATCGTAGGTATCGCTGTTGTTGGTGCTATTGCTGTTGCTTTAGCTATCTTCAACCGTAACAGGATCAAGAAAATCAACGCTTCTGAAGAAGCTTAATCCATAAGCTTGATCATTTACAAGGGGGAAGTACTTCCCCCTTGTTCTTTAGGTATTCATTGATGACTCAAAAAACATATATTTACAGAGAACCTTTATATACTAGAAAAGTCAAATTTACCGGAGCTTACGCCGGCGTTTTAGGTCTGCTGGCAACAGGCTATCTCATTTTTACGAATGTGAATTTCCTGCTGATTCCGGTCATTATCGTCTGTCTGTATACTTATTGGGAGACTTATGTCTCTCTGGCAAATCCACAGGAGGTGATCGTGGATGATCGCGCGATCACATTCAAAGGATGCGGCAAGACACACACTTTCCTATGGAAAGATATCTACAGTTTTCGTGTCAAAGAATTCGTCACGGCCCGCAAGATCTTTTTAAGGATCAACAAGACAGACATGAAACAGGGCCGTTACTGGATCAACTGCCGGTATTTCAACGATACGGATGAACTTTACATGTTCCTCAGAGACAAGGAATACGAGCTTCATCCGAATACGATGAAGAGTATCGCCAGAAGATCGAATGAAGAGGATTTCAAACGCCGCCAGGAAGAAAAAGCTTCCGGCCAGGCTGACAATACAAAGAAAAAGAAATACAGGATCAAAAGGTGATCGCTTAGAGAGGATACTATCATGTTTGAAAAAGAAAAAGCAGATGTTTTGAAGGCATGTCTCAGAATGGATAAATACGGTCTGATCGCTTTGAGCGGTGGAAACGTATCTCTGCGTATGCCGACCGGAGAAGTGATCGTGACGCCAAGCGGAATGATCTATGAGGATATGGTTCCGGAGGATATGCTGGTGGTCGATCTTGAAGGAAACATCATAGAAGGGACCAGAAAGGCTTCTGTCGATACATTGGCTCTTCTCTACGTGTTCAAGCACAGACCTGACATCAACTGTGTCATCCACACACATCAGCCATATGCGACTGGTCTGGGTCTTGTCATGGATGAGATCCCGTGCAATCTTACGACATTGGCGAATGCGACGCAAGGTACTGTTAAGGTCGCTCCTTATTCTTCTGCCGCAAGCATACAGATGGGCATCGAAGCTGTTGAAAATCTTGGAGATTCATTGGCTGTCGTTTTAAAACATCACGGTGTCATCGGTGTCGGAAATTCACTCAAGCAGGCACTGTATTCAGTCGTCTATCTTGAGGAAGCTGCCAAGACGATCTACATTGCGATGTCGATCGATAAAGATAAGATGCCGATGTTCGATCAGGAACAGATTGACAGAGCGATCAGAGTATTCAAATATTACGGACAGGATACCGGTGCTTTACCGGATGATTTGAGATAAACAGATAGAGAGGGGATAAGAATGGCTGTTTATAAGGAACAAATTGAAGGCTTGATGTCTAAGGGCGAAAAACCGACTTACATCAACATTACGAAAGAAGTCAACGAGATCATCGCCAGAAGCGGGATCAAGGATGGCATCTGCTGCGTCATTTCGCCGCATACAACTTGTGCTGTCTTCTTTGAAGAATTCACGCATGATCTGATGCCGGATGGGAAGGAATTCCTCCAGCAGGATCTCGACAACTGCCTGGAAAAGATCATTCCGGAACAGAACGGATGGGGGACTTACTACTATCCGGGTGTCAAGCACTTTGAAGATGTCGAATCATGGCCTGATGCTGAGAAATATCTTCCGGGCGGTGACCGAACAGCGTTGCTGAACTGCGATGCACATCTGCGTTCTACTCTGATCGGCTCAAGCGCTACGTTTGAGGTCGATAACGGCAAGCTTGGTGTCGGTACGACGGGATATGTCTATTTCGTCGACTATGACAGGACCCGCTCCAGATCCAGGAGATGCAAGGTCGTCATCATTGGTGAATAAACTGAAAGATGGCCTTGCCATCTTTTTTTGAAAGGAAAGATAGAAATGGTATACAAAGAAGATATCACTGACATCAGATCAAAAGGTGTCACACCGACTTACATCAACATTACTGAAGAAGTCAAAGCGATCGTCGCCAGAAGCGGGATCAAAGATGGCGTCGTCCATGTCGTGTCTCCGCATACGACCTGTTCCGTTTTCTTTGAAGAATTCGTTCACGATCTCATGCCGGATGGCAAAGAGTTCCTGCAGCAGGATCTGGACAACGTCCTGGCAAAGATCATTCCGGATCAGACAGCCTGGGGACAGTATTACTATCCAGGCACGAAGCATCTTGAGGATGTCGAATCATGGCCTGATTATCGCAAATTCCTGCCTAGCGGTACCAGAGAGGAACTATGGAATGCCGATGCGCATCTGAAGTCCACGATCCTGGGCAACTCTGCCACTTTTGTCGTCGATGACGGAAAGCTCGGCGTAAGCAAGACCGGGTATATCTACTTTGTCGATTTTGACAGGACTCATGAAAGACAAAGAAGATGCCGTGTCGTAGTTATGGGAGAATAAGATGAAGCTCGGGATCGTCGGTGCAGGTCTGATCGTCCACACGCTTCTTGATTTTATTCATGAACTGGATATCGAACTGGTCGCGATCTGTGCGACACCGAAAAGCATCCAAAAACT
>JAILBD010000133.1 GCA_024681275.1 Erysipelotrichaceae bacterium | reverse complement strand
GGATGGGCAAGTCCTTATATTATTATTTGTTCCTTCTGTTTCTGATGAACTTCCAGAGTTTGTACCCGGCAAAGCCGAGGATGACCAGGAAGAGGATGGTCCAGATGTTGTAGACGACGTCGATGAGGAAGTCTTCGATGCCGTTGAGGAAGCTGCGGAAGCCGTTGCTGAAGGCGCGGCCCAGCCTTGCGAAGAAGGATGTGGTGACCGGCGTATAGACCTGGGTCTCGTTGACCGTCAGGTTGAGCGTCGAATAGGCGACCAGCAGATCGTAGTTCTTGATCTGGGCTTCTAGGTATTCGATCTGGTAGCGGATCTCGGAGAGTCTCGCTTCAACGGTCATCAGATCCTCGAGATCTTCCGCCCTGTCATAGAATTCCAGGACTTTGGCTTCCTGGGCTTTCAGGGAGCTGAGTCTGGCCTGGATATCGGTGTAGGAATCGGTGATATCCTTGGTCTCTTCGGAATAGTAGACCGCGTTTCCTGAGCCTTTGATCTCCTGCAGGAACTCATTGTATCTTTCTGCCGGGATCCTGATCGAAGCATCGTAGTAGCGGGTGCTTCCCCTGTTGCCGCTCGATGATCTCTGAACGTAGCCGCCGTATCTTTCGATCGTCGGCAGCAAGCTTTCCATAAGCCCGTCGAGGTCCTGGGTCTCCAGTGTCATGTAGGAGGTCAGGATCAGTTTTTTATTTTGTCTCAACTCCTCTTGCGTCTGAGCTTGCGGTTTATCTTCGGAATAAGATGGAGCTTCCGCCTCTGCCGCATAGTAAGCTTCTTCGTCAGCGGCCATGTATTCCGCCGGTTCCTCCAGATAATTGCCGTCAAATGCAGCGCTGTCTGAAGAGTAGCTGTAGTAGGAACCGTTGGCGCCAGCCGGCTTTGCCTCGTCGTAGCTCTCTTTTGCGCTGCCACTGTAGGAGTGGAAGATGACCGGGAAGATGTTGATCACCAGCAGCAGGGCGCAGGCGGCTGCGGCGACTTTGCCCAGAACGTTCCACGGCAGGTTCAGCTGGATCTTCTTTCTTTTTTTATCGTGTGCTTCTTCGATGTATCTGTCATCAATCATGCCGATGGCGTCGACGAGTTTTTCGTTTTTCATGATAATACTCCTTCCTTGATCAGATAGTCTTTCAGTTTGTCTCTGGTCCTTTTCAGCATCATCTTGGTCTTGCTGGAGGTGTAGCCAAAGCGTTTCGAGATGTCTTCGATGGAATCGAAATACCAGTAGCGGCAGACGAAAACCCTTCTTTCGCTTTCTTTGACTGAGGCAAGGAATTCGTCGATCGTTTCCGCAAGGTACTTTTCTTCCAGCGTCTCGGAGAATGACCTGTCATCCCCGATACATCCCTCCAGTTCATCCAGGGACAAGGTGACTTGTCCGCCGCCTCGTTTTTCCGCACTCAGGCTGCGCCACTTGTTCAGTGAGAGCCTGCGGCAGATCTTGCCGATGAAGGTCGCCAGATTGAGGGGGTGATGGGGCGGTATGGTGTTCCAGGTCGCCAGGTAGGTGTCAGAGACCGCTTCTTCGCAGTCCTGTTGATTGTGCAGGATAGCCCGGGAAATTGAAAAACAGTAGTTGTCGTATTTGTTTTTCGTCTCGGCTATGGCCTGTTCATCGCGGTCAAAATACAGCTGTATGATCTTTTGGTCTTCCATCGCTGCCCTCCTTTCATCTATCTGCACACGATTTTGTCCTGTCAGGTCACAATTATTTCAAAGAATTCAGATGATCCAGATACAGATATTCGTTATAGATGTATCGGATCTGGGCGTATCCGTTTTCAATGAGTTTCTCCTGCAGGAGTTCGCCATCCACCCAGACCCAGGCCAGGAGCCGGTCGAACTTGTCGTATTTCTCGGAGTGGGGATCGAGTTCCAGCAGGATGTTCGTCGCTTTCTCAAGCGTGTTGTCGGTAAAGCGCTTGGCTTCTTCAAAGCCTTCTTCGCCGATCTCGGGCGTGTCGACAGCCAGGAAGCGGCAGATGACTTCTTCGCCTGTGTCAATGGTGAAGACGGCGGTGTCGCCGTCGTGGATATACTGGTAGACGGCTTTGTATTTCTGGGTATAGGGTGCCGGTGAGATCCTGTACTCCGGCTTTTTGAGCAGTGCGAATATGGCACAGCCGACGATAAGAAAACTGATCGCGCAGGCGATGTATCTCTTCGTTCTGGCTTTCAGTCTGGATCGCTTCTTTTTTGCCATATCGCAAAAGGTCTTTTATAAGGTGCGGATCAGTTCCAGGATCGTCTGCAGCTGTTTCTCATCGAGGCCGATGTAGCCGCCCGGGTATTCCTTTTTGGAGGTCATGTGGACCTGCCCGGATCCGGCGGTCCTGATGACGTCCCGGACGTTTTCGATGCGTACGCCGCCTCCCGGGAGGAACTGCAGATCCTTTCCGTATTTCTGATGAAGTCCATGGATGGTCTGACAGCCTTTCAGGATGTCGGGATAGACGGCTTTGCCACTGGTGAGGACCCTGTCCACGCCGGCTTCGATCAGCTGTTTACAGGCAGTGTCGAGATCTTCGATCTCGTCAAAGGCTTTGTGGAAGACGGCTTCCTTCTGATAGGAATGGATGAGATGGACCATCTTTTTCGTCCTTTCCAGATCGATCGTCCTGTCTTCATTCAGAAAGCCGAAGACGATGCCGTCGGCACCGGCTTTGAGCAGTTCTTCCGCATCTTTCAGCATGACTTCATATTCGTTTTCCGTATAGAAGAAATCGCCGCCTCTTGGTCTGACCATGCAGCAGATCGGAGTCGGGATCTGTTCCTTCAGGTATCTGAGCGTGTTCAAAGAAGGCGTGAGTCCGCCGAGTTCAAGAGCTGAATTGAGTTCGATGCGGTCGATCGGATATTCAGATGCCTTCAGGGCATCGTCGAGATTGCCGATGCAGATCTCGATCGTAACGTTATTGACCATGATTTCATTATACATTATGTTAAGATGGATTTAGGATGATGGATATGACAGATCATGAAGACAGAAGGACATACTGCGACGATATAAAGATGTTTGTTTTTGACAACGACTCGACCCTTTTTGACCACTCGGTCGGCTATGTCAGGGAAGGAGTCTTCACCGCTTTAGAGAAGCTCAAAGCGAAGGGCTATCCGCTCTGCATGAACAGTTCCCGAAGCTATGCGGAGCTGTGCAACATCCCGCAGCGTCTTCTGGATCTGATGGATGTGCTGATCCTGTCCAACGGTGCCTATATCGTCTACAAGGACAGGACCGATGTGACCTGCATCCCCCATGACAGGGTGAGGACTTTCATCGATTTCATGGATGCACATGATTTGAGTTACCGTTACTGCACGCCGGATGGAGGCGGTTTTATCAACCGTGATGACAGCGAAAAAAGGGCCATCTTCCAGCGTCTCTATGGGATGATGCCACCGGTCAAGAGATACGATGGGGAAGAGGTCATCCAGATCCTCTACTATGCGACCGGGGAAGTCCGGGAGGAGCTGATCGCTCTGGCGGATGGACTGGAATGCGACAGGATGGCGAACTGCGGGGAGATCTCTCCGGCACATAAAAACAAGGGCGAGTCGATGATAGAAGTCGGCAGTAAGATGGGGATAACAAGGGAAGAGATCTGCGCCTTTGGTGACAGCGGCAACGATATCGAGATGATGAAGCTGGCGGGTCTTGGCATCTGTGTGGGCAACGGCACGGCGGAATGCAAACAGGCTGCGGATTACGTCTGTCCTTCCGTGAGTGATGAGGGCGTCTATGAGGCGCTGAAATATTTTGGTTTTATCGATTGAGGTGGACCTATGGAATCGTATTTTGTGGAACTGACCGATATTGGCAGATCTCATCTGAACAGGGAAGAGATCGTGACGGATGATCTCAAAGATGATGAGGCGATCATCGAAACGGAGTATTCCATGATCTCAGCCGGGACGGAGCTGTCCAGGGCTTTTGCGATCAAAAAAGGCTTCCAGTATCCGGTCCGTCCGGGTTACTGCATGGTCGGAAGGATCCTGAAGAAGGGAAAGGACATCAGGGCGGAAGAGGGAGATCTCGTCTTTTTCAATGCCCCGCATGCTTCGCTGGTCCGCTGGCGCTGTTCCGACAGCGTGCAGGGACCTCTGATCATGAAACTGGATGAGGATATCGATCCGATCGAGGCGACGGCGATGAACCTCTTCCTGGTCGCTTTGCAGGGCGTCAACCTGACGGAAGTGAAACTGGGGTATCGGGTGGCTGTCTATGGTCTGGGCAATATCGGCATCCTGACGGCTCTGATGTATCAGAAACTCGGTCTGAAGGTCATCGGCATCGATCCGGTGAAGGGAAGATGCGATCTGGCGAAGCAGATGGGATTGAAATACGCTGTCTGTGAGGATACGAAAGAAGCGATCGATGAGATGAGCGATGGCGGGGGCGTCGATATCGCTGTCGATGCGACGGGCCTTTCACCGGTCATCCTCGATTGTCTGAACAGTGTCAGGAGATATGGACAGGTGCTGCTTCTCGGTTCACCGCGCCAGTCCTATGAGGCCGATCTGACGCCTGCCTTCTCTTTGATCCACATGAAGGATGTCAAGGTGATCGGCGCTTTCAACAGGACCATTCCCGTCCACGATACGGATGGTTCCAACGATTCCCTGGAAAACAACTTCCGCATCGCCCAGGAGCTCATGAGGAACAGGGACATCGATGTGCGGAAGCTGATCTCAAAGATCATCGATCCGAAAGACTGCGAAAGTGCCTATTACGACCTGATGTACAGAAAAGAGGAGACGAATGCCATCGTCTACGACTGGCGGGCATACTGATCTATCATGGATCGTTTCATATGCGGACAGATACAGTACAATATAAGCAGGAAGGAATGAAAAAGATCATCAGGATCCATGGCTAAGAACAAGGCAATGACACTGACAGAAGGAAATATCACCAGACTGGTCCTGGAATTCAGCTGGCCTGTTTTCATTGCGTCGATCTTTACCGAACTATACAATGTGACCAATTCGATGATCGTCGGCAACTATGTCTCATTGAAGGCACTGAGCGCCGTGTCCGCCTGCACCTGGATCTGCAACATCTTCACGCATGCCTTCTATGGCCTGGGCATGGGGACCGGCATCCTGATCGCCCAGTACATCGGCGCGGATGACAAGGTCAGGCTCAAGAGGGCCCTGGATTCTTCTCTGCTGTTTGCGGCTGCCGGCGGTGTCGTCATCACGATCCTGGCGGAACTGGCTCTGCCTCTGCTGATGAAACTCTGCAATATCGGGCCGGATATCTATGCCGATGCCTTTTCCTACATGCGGGTCTATATCCTGGGTTCCAGTGCGGTCCTGATCTCGCAGATCTCTTTCTTCATCCTGCGCAGCTTCGGCGACACCAGACATCAGCTGTATTTCTCGATCATCACTTCCATCGTGAATCTTATCCTTGGCATGTTGTTTGTCAGAGTCTTTCATCTCAATGTGATCGGCACAGCTACGGCGACGATCATTTCACAGTTCCTGATGGATGTGCTGACGCTGCGGTTGGTCTTCCACTATGACGGCATCGATCTCGATATCCACAATATCGATTTCTCTTTCGGAGTCGTGGCCGATATCTGCCGTCTGGGCATCCCGGCCGGCGTTCAGAACATGCTGATAGCATTTTCGTCGATGCTGGTGCAGTCGCATATCAATCAGTTCCCTAACGAGGTTATAGCCGGGATCGGCGTTGCCGAGAAGATCAACAGCTGGGCGCAGATGGTCTCGCATGCCGCTTCCGCCGCGACGATGTCGCTGGTCGCGCAGAACCTTGGGGCGGGAAAGACGGAAAGAGCCAGGGATTCCGTCAGGGTGACCGCCTTGCTTTCAGGAGCCGGAACGCTGATCATGATCGTACTCATCGATCTGGCGGCGCCGTATCTGGTCTCGCGTTTCAATCAGGATCCGCAGGTCATCTTCTATGGCACTTCGATGATACGCTGGGCGATATTCGGCATGTTTTTCATCAACCTTTCGCACATCTACAATGCAGCCTGCCGCGGAGCGGGCAATGTGCGTTTCCCGATGATCATCGCCATCTTCTCGCAGGTCTGCTGCAAGTACCTCTTCGTGCATTTCGGTCTGAAGTTCTTCTATGATGTCCATGTCCTCTATCTGGGCACGGCTTTCGGCTATGTCCTGGCCGGCACGCTGGCGACGCTGTATTTCTACAGGTCTGGTTGGAGCAAAGAGATCGGATTGAGATGAATGGTCGTCTTCATGAGACGGCTTTTTCTTATATGCGGTCCTTGGTGGCGGAAAAGAATATAATAGGTATGAAGGAAGGATAAACTCATGATCAGAATACTGGAAACAAAGGAGAGAGTCACAGCCGACAACGACAAGGTCGCTGCTCTGACCAGGCAGATGCTGAATGAGAAGGGGATCTTTTTCATCAATCTGATGGGTTCACCGGGCTGCGGCAAGACCAGCCTTTTGAAGAACATCATTCCCAGACTGAAAGAAAGATACAGGGTCGCCGTCATGGAGGCCGATGTCGATTCCGATGTGGATGCCAGAACGATGGCGGGTCTCGGCGTCAAGACGGTCCAGCTTCACTCGGGAGGTCTCTGTCACATGGATGCGGATATGACGGCCAGAGGTCTGGATTATCTGGGTCTTGAGGATGTCGATGTGGTCATTCTGGAGAATATCGGCAATCTGGTCTGTCCGGCTGAATTCGATACGGGGGCTCATCTGAAGGTGATGATCCTGTCTGTCCCGGAGGGGGATGACAAACCTCTGAAGTATCCGCTGATGTTTCAGACGGTCGATGCGGTCATCGTCAACAAGACCGATGTCCTGGAGGTATTCGATTTTGATGCGGAGCGTTTTGAGAAGAACCTGCGGACCCGCAATCCGGATGCGCCGGTCTTCTACATGTCCAACAAGACCAAGGATGCTGTGGATGTCTGGAGCGCATATCTGATCGGAAAGATAGAGGAGTTCAGAAAGTCATGAAAGTGATCGAATTGCATAAGTCCGTGACCGAGTCCAATGACAGGGATGCGCAGGTCTTAAGGGACGAACTGAAAGAAAAGGGCGTCTTTTTCGTGAATCTGATGTCGGCTGCCGGTTCAGGCAAGACGACGCTGCTGATGAAGACGATAAAGGATCTGAAGGATGACTATCGGATCGCTGTCCTGGAGGCGGACATCGAAGCCGATGTCGATGCGCACAGGATAGAGGAGGCCGGTGCCAGGTCGATACAGGTCCACACCGATGGCATGTGCCACATGGATGCGGGCATGACCAGGACGGGGCTCGAGGAGATGGGCCTGGAGGGCATGGATCTGGTCTTTCTGGAGAATATCGGCAATCTGATCTGTCCGGCTGAATATGATACCGGTGCCAGCAGAAACGTCATGATCCTGTCTGTCCCGGAGGGGGATGACAAGCCTCTGAAGTATCCGCTGATGTTTCAGACCAGTGATGTCCTGCTGATCACGAAGATGGATGCGATCTCCTATTTTGATTTCGATATGGAGAAGTGTGTTGAGAGGGTCCGTTTCCTCAATCCGGATATTTCCATCTTCCCGCTCAGCGCCAGGACCGGTGAGGGCATGGAGGCCTGGGAAGCGTGGCTGAAGGAGCAGATCGCTTCATGGAAGGATCAGGATGCATGAGTTAGGTATCGTCACCCATGTCGCCAAGACCCTCGATGAGCTGGCGAAGGAGAACCATCTGGCAAAGATCGGTTCCGTCACCCTGCAGGTCGGCGAGGTCTCGGGCATCATCACGGATTATTTCGTGGACTGCTGGAACTACTTCAAAAGAAAAGATCCGCTCATTCAGGAAGCGGAACTGAAGCTGGAGGAGATCAAGGCGGTCACCTATTGTGAAGATTGCGCTCAGGAATATGAGACGGTCCGCTATGGCCGCATCTGTCCGTATTGTCACAGCGAACACACCTATCTGGTGACCGGCAACGAGTGTATCATCAAGGAGATAGAAGCGGAAGAAGAAAAAACTGACACAGAGTGATCTGTGTCAGTTTTCGTATCTTACTTGTTTCCTTTTAAGAGGATCTTGATGCCGCGTTTTGCCGCATATGGCAGGATCGCTTTGAGCTTGCCGTTTTCAGCCGTGTACATCCTGGATGCTTCCGGCATGTCTCTGGTCAGATGGATCGCGTCGAACTCACACCTTGTCGTGCACAGACCGCAGCCGATGCAGCGGTTGGTGTCGACGTAGGTCGCACCGCATTCCAGACATCTGGAAGCTTCCGCTCTGACCTGTTCCTCTGTCAATGCCAGACGCAGGTCTTCGTAGGTGTCGGCAGCAATGCCCGGTTTCATGCCCGGGACCTGACGTTTTGCGTTGTCGTAGGATTCGATGGAGATGTCGTCTCTGTCGAGTTCCTTGAATTCACGCAGGTCTCTGCCGATGGTCAGGCTCTGTCCGTAGTGGACGAAGCGGTTGATGGAGACGAAACCTTCTCTGCCGTCTGCGATCGCATCGATCGCGAAGCGGGCACCGCCGAAGATGTCGCCGCCGGCAAAGATATCCGCTTCATCGGTTTGGCAGGTGACAGGGTCAGCGATGACGGTGTTGCCGTTTCTTGTCTGCAGCTTGGTCCCTTTGAGCAGATCGCCCCAGACAGCGGACTGTCCGATGGACAGGAGGACGTGTTCGCATGGAACAGTCTTCACTTCGTTTTCGTCATAGACCGGTTCGAAGCGGCCTTCCTTGTTGTAGACCTGGACGCACTGTTTCATTACGATGCCTGTGATCTTGCCGTCTTCGACGAGGATCTCTTTCGGGCCCCAGCAGTTCTTGATGGTGACGCCTTCCTCTTTGGCTTCACGGATCTCGTCTTTGGCCGCCGGCATCTCATCCGGTCCTTCCAGACAGTACATTTCGACCCCCGATGCACCGGCACGCAGGGCAGTGCGGGCGACATCGATCGCGACGTTGCCGCCGCCGATGACGACAGTCCTGCCACTCAGGAGTTTGTCCATTTCTTTGTTGGCTTGTCTTAGGAAGTCGACACCGCTCATGGCGTATTCTTCATTCGGGATATTGGCTTTTCTGCCGGCCTGCAGACCGATGGCCAGATAGATGGCTTTGTAGCCCTGGTCTCTGAGGTCCTGGATCGTGAGGTCTTTGCCGATCTCAACGCCTGTTCTGATCTCAGCACCCATCTGTCTGATGACGTCGATCTCGGCGTCGATGACGGATTTCTCCAGACGGAAGTTCGGGATACCGTATCTGAGCATGCCACCGGCTTTCTCTTCCTTTTCAAATACCGTGACCGGATAGCCCTGCTTTCTTAAGAAGAAGGCGGCGGAGAGTCCGGCCGGTCCGGCACCGATGATGGCGATCTTGTAGTCGTCCCACTGTTCGCCGACGTCGTTGTAGCAGTTCGGGATGTAGCGGTTCTCTTCTTTGAGTTCCTGGGCAGCGATGAATTTCTTGATCTCATCGATGGCGACAGGCTGGTCGATCGTGCCTCTGGTGCATCTGTCTTCGCAGCGCTTGTTGCATACGGCACCGCAGATGGCAGGGAACGGGTTGTCCTGTTTGATGAGTTTCAGGGCATCCATGTATCTGCCGTCTTTGACCATGTTGATGTAACCTTGTACGGAGAGGTGGACCGGACATGCGGTCTTGCATGGTGCGGTTCCTGTCTCGTATACGTTGATCTTGGCGTCTTCACGGAAGTTCTTGTTCCACTTGTCCGGACCCCATTTCTGGGCATCAGGGAGTTCGGTCTTCGGATAGGTGATCGAGCTGCCGTCTTTCAGACAGAGCTTCTGACCCAGCTTTGCCGCACCGACCGGACAGACTTCCACGCACTTGCCGCAGGCGACGCATTTCTTCTTGTCGACGTGAGCGCGGTAAGCGGATGCGGACATGTTCGGCGTATTGAAAAGCTGGGATGTCCTTAAGGCGTTGCAGGTGCCCGGTGAGCAGTTGCAGATGCCGACGATCTTGTCTTCGCCGTCGAGGTTGGTGATCTGGTGGACGAAGCCTTTTTCTTCTGAACGCTTCAGGATCTCCATGACTTCATCGTAGCTGATGTAGTAGGCATCCTTGTGGGTCTCGACGATGTATTCCGCCATGTCGCCGACTGCCAGACACATGTAGCCTTCGATGTCGCCGACGCCTTCGCCGCGCATGGCCTGCTGCCTTCTGCAGGAGCAGACGTCCACGCAGTACTTGTCATACTTTTTGAGCCAGTGTGAGAGGTGCTCGACACTGACGGATTTCGATTCGTGTTCGATCGCTTTTTCGACCGGGATGACGTGCATGCCCAGGCCGCCTCCGCCCGGAGGGACCATTCTGGCGACTTTGCCGACCGGAACGGATGATTCGTAGTTGAAGAAGGTGGCGACTTCCGGATGATCCTTCAGAAGCTTGGAGTTCATCATCATGTATTCGCCTGATCCGACGACCCATTTCGGGATGAAGTACTGTCTCCTGCCTTCCGGATTTTCCCTGTCGAATTCCATGAGGCCGATCTCGGCGATCTTGAAGGCCATGGCTTCGGCTTCTTCAGCTGTCATGCCGTTTCTTTCCGCCATCTGTTCAGGCAGGAGCTTGACGACTCTCTTTTTGCCGAACGAAAGCATGAATCTCACTTCTTCTTTGGTCAGAAGCCTGTCCAGGATCCAGAAGTCAGGCATGGAGGTCTTGATATCGGCAGCTTTTCTGACGGCGATGTCGTCCGTGATCATCGCGGCGAGCTGTTTGACCAGTTCTTCCTTTTCGGGATCTTCGCAGACATAGTTCTCATTGAAAAAGTCATTTTCATTGAACATGTAGTTTTTCAGATTTTCAGGTATCATTATCCTCTTCTCCTGTGCATCCTCATTATATCATCTGGAACAATGTTAAAAAATACACAATCTGATCAGGCGGATGAGAAGCCTGCAGGCTTAGGGGTTATAATAAAACTGTAAGAAAGTGAGATGGATAATATGGATGTCAAAAAGCAGTATTTCGAACTCGTCAAAGCGGGTGTCGAAAGGGCTTATGAGAGTCAGCTGCCGAAGATCGTGAGGGTCGCTTCCCTTTTCGGTGAATGCATGGAGAGCGGCGGTATCGTGCAGCTTTTCGGCGTGGGACACGGACAGGAACTCGTCAATGAGCTCAATTACCGGGCGGGCGGTATCGCCTATTATCATGGCCTGAAGTTCAGGGATCTGATCCTGAAGGGACTGGTCAAACAGGAAGATATCGATTCCGGAGCGATCTACGAAGATCTGAGCATCGCTGACAGGTTCGAAGAGATCTACGAACTCGATGTGCGCGATCTCTACTGTCTGGTGTCGGTCAAAGGAAATGAGCCTCTGGTCCTGGAACTGGCCAGGAGGGCAAAGGAAGGCGGACAGGTCGTCGTGGGTGTCGTGAACAAAGAGTCTTACGATCGTTACGGCGGGACTTTGCTGGAGTATTGCGATGCATGGCTGGATATGTGCGCGGATGAGCCGGATACGGTCCTGGATATCGGTCCGTTGAAGACCGGGCAGATCTCTTCCACCCTGGCCAACATCATCGGTCAGATGCTGACGGCGGAGGTCTACCGCTATTTCACGGACAGAGGAAAGAAGGCACCGGTACTGCTTTCCGCCAACGTCAAGGGTGCCGATGTGCATAACAATTCCCTGACTGATCCGTATGGAAGGAGGATCCGCTGATGATAGACGCCAAGAGATTCAAGGATGAACTGCTCGTCCTGCTGGATGAGCTCTATGAGACACAGAAGGAAAAGATCGAAGAATGCGCAGTCGCGATGAAGGACTGCATCGAAGAGGATGGTGTCGTCCATGTCTTCGGTTCCGGCCATTCCGTAGGTCTGGGCATCGATATCAAAGACCGTGTCGGTTCCCTGGTGCCGATCCACATCATGGAGATGAATGACTTTGTCACCAGAGGCGGCGTCAGTGTCGAGGAATTCATGGACAAGAAGAACATCTTCGAGAGGAAGCCGGGCGTGGCAAAGAAGCTCTATGAGCTCTATGACATCAAGCCGCAGGATATTTTCATCGTCATTTCCAATTCAGGTATCAACGGCATCGTCATCGATATCGCCGATCTGGCAAAGAAGAACGGTCACAAGGTGATCATCATCACCTCGATGAAACACACTCTGGCCGAGGAGCCAAGACATCCGTCGGGCAAGAAGCTCTATGAGTTCGGTGACATCGTCATCGACAACTGCGGTCCGCACGGGGATGCTCTCTTGCAGACAGAGAGCGAGGCGAAGGTCTGTTCCGTCTCCTCCATATGCAACAACTGCATCGCCCAGGCCATGGCTGCCCGGACGATCGAGCTGCTGGAAGAGGATGGCTATGAGGTCCCTGCTTTAAGTGGCGACCAGGATCACGATGAAGCTTTGAAGAAGAGATATGAAGGGAGAGCTTGAGATGCTGTTTGAATATGGTGATAAGATCGCGGATCTGCTGAAGATCGCGGAAGAGAAGAACAAAGAGACGATAGAAGCGCTGGCAAAGAAGTTTGCCGAGAATATCGAGAATGACAAGGTCATCCACACCTTTGGAACGGGCCATTCCCACATGCTGGGGATAGAACTCTTTGCCAGAGCGGGCGGTCTGGGAAATGTGGATGCGATGCTTGATCCGGATACGCTGACTTCCTTTGGCGCTGAGAGATCAGGTGCCATGGAGAAGGTCTGCGGCGTTTCGGATGTCATCTATGATTCCTATAACATCCAGCCGGGCGATATCATGATCATCACTTCCAATTCCGGCAGGAACGCGATGCCGATCGAGATGGCGATGCGCTGCCAGAAGGAAGGGATCTATGTCGTCGCTTTGACCAATCTGGAACAGTCCAGAAACACGACTTCCAGACATCCATCCGGCAAGAGGCTCTTTGAGTGCGCGGACTGCATCATCGATACCTGCGTGCCAAGCGGGGATGCGACGCTGGATCTGGAGGGGATCAAGACCGGTCCCGCTTCTTCGATCGTGACGATGTTTCTGATCAACACGGTCGTTTCCGAGGCGATCAAGATCGTCCTTTCACACGGCAAGAGACCTTATGTCTTCCAGTCGCAGAATGTCGATGGTTTCGACAATGATGCCATCTACAAGCACTTCAAGGGAAGGGTCAAACACTTTTAGCTGATCAAAGGCTCTTCGGAGCCTTTTCTGAAGGAGAAGAGATACAATAATAGTGATATGTATCGTCTTCAAAAAAGCGACATGGAGGACCTTGTCGCTTACTACCGGCATCATAAAAGATCGTTTCCCTGGCGTTTGAGTCAGGATCCTTATGATGTATGGCTGTCCGAGATCATGCTGCAGCAGACGAGGACGGAAGCGGTCATTTCCTACTTCCTGCGTTTCAAGGAAGAAGTCCCGGATATCGCAACTCTGGCGGCAATCGATGATGACAGACTGCTGCGCCTTTGGGAGGGGCTGGGCTACTATTCCAGAGCCAGGAATCTGAAGAAGTGCGCGCAGCTGATAGAGGAAGGATATGACGGGAAGATACCGGTCGATCACGAAGTTCTGCTGAAGTTGCCGGGCATCGGTCCCTATACGGCCGGAGCCATCATGGCGATCGCCTTCGGTCAGCCTTATGCGGCGGTCGATGGCAATGTGCTGAGGGTGCTTTCGCGTTATTTCGGGATCCGCGAGGATATCCGCCAGCCTAAACTGAGGAAGCAACTGGAGGAAGCGATCTGCGCTTTCTATCGGGAACACGATATAGAAGATGAACAGTTCATCAGGGATCTGACGCAGGCTTACATGGATCTGGGTGCGACGGTCTGCATCCCCAACGGGAAGCCGGATTGCGAAAGCTGTCCTTTGCGGATGGATTGTCATACTTGTCAGAACGGACTTTGGGAAACGATCCCTTTCCGTTCCGGGAATAAAGAGCGAAGGATCCTGGAAAGAACGCTTTTCATCGTCCGGAGCGGAGAAACCTTCCTGCTGGCAAAGAGGCCGGCGAGGGGACTGCTGGCAGGCATGTATGAGTTCATCGGGGCTGATGGGAAGCTGGACAGGGATGTGGCCGGGAATTACCTGAAGGAACGGGGTTTCGATGTCCTGCAGATGAGAAGGCTTCCTGATGCCCGTCATGTCTTCACCCACATCGAGTGGCGGATGAGAGCCTATGAGGTGAGCATCGGAAACTGGGATCTGCCTTTGAAAGAAAATGAGGCTCTGTTTGCCAAAGAGGAACTGCAGGGACTGGCTCTGCCTTCGGCGTTCAGGGTCTACAGTGAATACTACGGTTTGAGAGGAGGATGAGATCATGAAACTGGCGATATTCGGCTGCGGCAGGATCGCAAACCGCGTTGCGAAAGGCTGCCTGCAGGTGAAGGAAATCGATCTGGTCGGCTTCGCTTCAAAGGATATCGAAAAGGCGAAGGCTTACAGCGAACTTTATGGCTGCCGTGATTTCGGGGATTATGATCATTTCCTGAGCGGCGATATCGATGCGGTCTATATCGCAAACTACAATCCCGGTCATCGTGAACTGATCGAAAAGTGCATCAGGCAGCACAAGGCGGTCATGTGCGAGAAGCCGATGCTGTTTTCCATGAAGGAGAATGATGAGGTCTTCGATCTGGCGAGGGAGCAGGGTGTCCTGCTGATGGAGGCTCTCAAGTCGGTCTTCCTTCCTTCGATCATCGAGGTCAAAAGGATGGTAAAAGAGAAGCAGATCGGGCAGATCATATCCATCTATGCCGCTTTCATGAGGGGCGGCCATCATCCGGCGGATCACTGGATCAACGATCTGCACAGCGGCGGAGCGTTCAAGGACCTGGGTTCCTATTGCATCGGGACGATGAATTTCATCATGGACAGCTGTCCTGAACTTCTGAGTCTGGAATCGGATCGTGATGAGAGAAAGGCGGAGAGCACGGCTCACTGTCTGCTGGACTATGATGGTGTGAGGGGAGAAGCCCGCGTTTCCAATTCCGTGGATGGCGATACGATATTAAGGATCACAGGCAGCAAGGGATCCATCGAGGTCTTCAATTTCTGGAAAGAGGGAAAGATCGTCTGTGAGATCGATGGCGTGAAACACGAAAAGAAGAACGAACTGATTTCGGATTTCTACTACGAGTTGAAGCATTTTGCCGATCTGGTGAACAGCGGCGCGAAGTCTTCTGAGATCATGAGCAGGGAAGCGTCCGAGAACATTCTGAAGATCACCGAACAGATCGGTGCATAGATAAAATAAGGGGGTCAAAATGATCATTCAAAGCAAGTGTGTCTACTACGAGGAGAAGCTGCAGCCAAAGCAGATCAGGATCAGCAAGGATCGCATCGAGGCCGTCTATCCGTACGGTCTCTACAAGGCTGACAAGGATTACGGGGATCTGATCATCATGCCGGGTCTTTGCGATGTGCACAATCACGGCTGGGGCGGCCACGAGTCCAATGATGCGACGGTGAAGTGGCTCAGGGACTGGAGCGATTATCTGCCAAGCGAAGGCGTAACATCGACGCTGGCGTCCATCTCTTCCTATCCGAAGGAAGGGCTTCTGAAGGCTTTAAAGAACATCGGCGAATATATCGACAAAAAGCAGGGGAAGGGAGCCCACATCCTGGGTGTCTATGAAGAAGGTCCTTTCATCTGTTCCGGCAAGGAGAGAGGCGCGCAGAACCTGAAGTATCAGATCGTTCCGACCAAGAAGGTCATCGATGAGTTCAACAAGGCTTGCAACGGCCATCTCATCTATGTCATGATCGCACCGGAGATGCTGAAGGGAAACTACTCGGTCATCGATTACTGCGTGTCCAAGGGGATGAAGGTCGCCTTGGGCCATACCGGAGCGACCTTTGATGTCTGCAAAGAGGCGATCGAACACGGGGCCATTTCCTTCACGCACACCTACAATGGCATGAAGGGACTGCATCACCGCGAGCCGGGTGTCGTCGGGGCGGCGATGTATTTCGATGAGTGCTATGCCGAGTGCATCTGCGACGGCATCCATGTCAACAAGGTGGCTGTCAATATCCTGGCCAGGACCAAGGGCAAGGACAAACTGATCCTGATCACCGATTCGGTCAACATCAAGGGCTATGAACCGGGCGTCTATGAGCTGAAGGAGAAGGGCAGGACGACGACGGTCACCGACAAGGGCGTCGCCTACATCACTGGTACGGACACGTTGGCGGGTTCCTGTCACAGGCTGAATCATATCCTTGATTTTGCGATCCATGAGGCGGGCATCGACATGGTCACGGCCATGAATGCGGTGACGATCAATCCGATGCGGATGCTGGGGATCACCGACAGGGGCCTGATCAGGGAAGGCTACAAAGCGGATCTGGCTGTCTTTGACGATGCTTTCAACAACAAGGCGACCTACATCGACGGCAGACTTTTTGAAAAGGAGGCATAGATATGAGTGTGAATATCAGTCATCTTTCCACCGAGGGAAGAAATACGAAGAGCGAGGGTCTCGATCTCATGGAAGTATCTGAGATCCTGAAGCTGATGAATGAAGAGGATCAGAAGGTCCTGGAGGCTGTCCGTTCGGCGCTTCCGCAGATCGAAAAGGTGATCGACAGATGCATTGAGGTCTATGACCGGGGTGGCAGGATCATCTATATCGGTGCCGGGACTTCCGGGCGTCTGGGTCTGATGGATGCGGTCGAGGTCATCCCGACTTACAACAGCGACCGTTTCGTCGGTCTGATCGCCGGCGGAGAAGGTGCTTTCATCAAGGCGGTGGAAGGAGCCGAGGATTCCAAAGAACTGGCCGTGAAGGATCTGGATGGGATCGGTCTGAATGAGAAGGACATGGTGATCGGCATCGCCGCCAGCGGCAGGACACCGTATGTCATCGGCGGTCTGGATCACGCCAGAGCGATCGGTGCTGATACCGGCTGTCTGTGCTGCAACTATGACACGGAGATCGCGAAGCACTGTGACTTGCCGATCGAATTGAGTGCCGGTCCGGAGATCGTCATCGGTTCAACGAGACTCAAAGCCGGGACCTGCCAGAAGATCGTCCTGAACATGATCTCGACGGTCACGATGGTCAAGGTGGGCAAGGTCTATGGCAATCTCATGCTGGATGTGCGGCCGACCAATGAGAAGCTCGTGGAGCGCTGCCGGCGCATCGTCATGGAAGCGACAGGTTGTGACCATGAGAAGGCGGATGAGGTCCTGAAGGAATGCGGCAATGAATGCAAGACGGCCGTCGTCATGATCCTGCTGGGGATCAGCAAGGAAGAGGCAAAGGAAAAGCTGGAGAAGGCGAATGGCCGGATCCGTGAAGTCCTGAGATCATAAAGACAGGGTGATCCGTTTGGATTACCTTTTTTCATGGCTGCTGATCTCGTATGACAGGTGCATGTTTCTCTTTGGAAAATGAGAATATTTTCATATCTTCTTCCATTGTGAGAAAAAGGATGCCGTCTGACCGCATTTACGTTTCCATGCGGAGCGCAAATAGGTTAAAATAATTTCAAGATCAGGAAGGTTTATCGGATGCTGGAAATTTTTGAAACAACGATCCCCAAGCTGACCGGGGATGAGGCGAGAAAAGTTTATGTCTATACGCCTGATTTTGATGGGGCTTTCCCCGTTCTGTACATGTTTGATGGTCAGAATCTGTTTGATGATGAAGAAGCGAGCTACGGCAAGAGCTGGGGCTTGTTGAAATACTTGGAGGAGTCCGAGACGCCGCTGATGGTCGTGGGTGTCGAGTGCAATCACCACGCTGAGAACGACAAGACCGGCGGAAGGCTTTCGGAGTATTCGCCATTCGATTTTGATGATCCGTGGTTCGGGGACATCAAGGGCAGGGGCAAGAAGACGATGGATTTCTATGTGAAGGAGCTCAAGCCTTACATCGATGACAACTATCCGTCCCTGCCGGGAAGGGAGCACACCTTCATTGCCGGTTCTTCGATGGGCGGTCTGATGACCATCTACGCGCTGTGCTATTATGGAAAGTACTTCTCCAGAGGCGCTGCCCTGTCTCCTTCGGTGGGTTTCTCGCCGAAGAAGATCCTGGATATGATCGAAAAGACGCGTTTTCGCAAGGGGACGGTCCTGTATATGGATTATGGAGAGAAGGAGATCGGTTTCCGTGATACCCGCGAGGTGTTCGGAAAGGTCAATGCTGCTCTGATCAGCAAGAAGGTCCTGGTCGAGAGCCGTATCGTGCCCAATGGCGAGCACAATGAGGCCAGCTGGGAGAAACAGATCCCGTTCTTCATGGACACGCTGTTCTATGATCTCTAGTGAGGAAGATAGATATGGAAACCAATTATTTTGAATTTTACAGCAGCAATCTGGACCGCACGATGCCTTTGAAGGTCTACGGTTCCTATGGAAAGCCGATCCTGTTCATACCTTGCCAGGACGGGAGGTTCTTCGATTTTGAGAACTTCCATCTGACGGATACCTTCGCACCCTGGATCGAAGACGGTCAGTGCATCGTCTTTGCGATCGATACGATCGATATCGAGACCTGGAGCGATAAGAACGGTGATCCTTATTGGCGTGTGAGACGCCATGAACAGTGGATCGATTACATCACCAGAGAGGTCGTTCCGTTCATCAGAGGTTTCGTCAATGACCGCAATGGCTGGGATGGCTATCCGGGTATCATGACCTTCGGCTGTTCGATGGGGGCGACACACGCTTTGAATCTCTATCTGCGATTCCCCGATCTCTTCGATCGCTGCATGGCTTTGAGCGGCATCTATCATGCCTCTTATTTCCTCGGTGATTACATGGATGAGGTCGCATACAAGAATTCGATCACCGATTACATGCGCAATATGCCATCGGATCATCCGTTCATCGAGCGTTACAACAACAACAAGGCTGTCGTCTGTGTAGGCATGGGTGCCTGGGAAGAACCTTGGAGCACACAGTATCTGGATCAGCGTTTCCACGAGCTGGGCATCAACATCTGGGTGGATTACTGGGGCACGGATGTCAATCACGACTGGCCTTGGTGGTACAAGCAGGTACCTTACTTCCTGCCATATCTTTTGGGAGAATAGCTATGAGTAACTTTATCTACATTTCACCGAACTTTCCGGCCAATCACTGGAACTTCTGCAACAAGCTGAAGGAGAATGGCATCAACATCCTGGGTATCGGCGATGCTCCGTATGATGAGCTGACCTGGCAGCTGAAGAATTCACTCAACGAATATTACCGCGTCTCCACGCTGGAGAGCTACGATGAGGTCTTCAGGGCTGTCGCGTTCTTCTCCTACAAGTACGGCAAGATCGACTTCCTGGAGTCGAACAATGAGTACTGGCTGGAGAGAGATGCCAGACTGCGCACGGACTTCAACATCACGACCGGTTTCCATACGGAAGACATGGACATGGTCAAGTTCAAGTCCCGCATGAAGGAGAACTATATCAAGGCCGGCGTTCCGGTGGCCAGATATCACATGGTCGATGACTATGAGAATTGCCTGAAGTTCATCAAGGAAGTCGGTTTCCCTGTCGTTGCCAAGCCGGACAATGGCGTCGGTGCCAACGATACGCACAAGATCAAGAACGAAGAGGATCTCAAGCACTTCTTTGAGACGAAGTTCGATGTCACCTACATCATGGAAGAATACATCTATGGCGAGGTCGAGACTTACGATGCGATCATCAATTCAAAGGGCGAAGCCCTCTTTGAAAACGGCAATGTCACCGTCGCCAACCTGATGGAAGCCGTTTCCGAAAACAAGAACTCCTGCTTCTTCGAGAGGAGCAGGCTTCCGGAGGATCTGCTGGATGCGGGAAGAAGGACTGTCAAGGCTTTCGGCGTCAGATCCAGATTCGTCCACATGGAATTCTTCCGTCTGGACCGCGATCAGCACATCGGCAAGAAGAACGACATCGTGGCCCTTGAGGTCAACATGCGTCCTCCAGGGGGCGTCGCTCCGACGATGATGAACTATGCCAGCTCCACGGATACCTATGAGATCTGGGCGGATATGATCGCGTTCGATCAGACCGACCGGGGCAAGAGCAGAGAAGGTGTCTGCTGCTTCGCTTCCAGAAGAGACGGTCTGACTTTCACGCACACGCCGGAGGAGATCAGGGCAAGGTACGGCGAGAAGCTGAAGGAAGAGGCCCGTGTCGAAGAGGCTCTCTCAGGCGCAATGGCCAACTACATGTTCCTGGGCAATTTCGATACCGAGGAAGAGGCCAGAGAGTTCGCGGCTTACGTATTAGGATAAGAAGATGGGATGTACCAGAGATAGTACATCCTTTTTTGTTCAGAAAAAAAGATCACCTGAGCAGGTGATCCAAAGGACGAAATGGTGGAGCTTACGGGATTCGAACCCGTGACCTCCTGATTGCGAACCAGGCGCTCTACCAACTGAGCTAAAACCCCGTCCACAATCCATTATAGACCAAAATAGCAGAAAGTCTACATGTAAGAATACATATCGCCAGCCTGTACGAAGGCGCTGTCGATGTGGGTGCCCAGAGCTTCATCGATCCATTCTTCCATGTATTTCATGCCCGGTTCTTCCAGGTTGAAGTGGCCGGCAGCCAGGATGGCTCTGTTCATGCCGAGCTGTCCGGAGTCTTTGATGTATTCGGTGAGCGTGAAGTCGATGAGTTCCAGCGGAAGCAGGAGGTTGATGTCTTCGGCATCGACTTTTCTGATCAGGGAGTCGGAGTTTCCGCCTTCCATGACGTGTCCGCAGATCATGATCTTTCTCACTTCGGCGTCCATGTTGCCGATGCATTTGAGGCCGCTCAGGCCCCATTTTTCTTTGAGGAGCTTTCCGACTTCCTTAGGCGTTGTCGGCTCGCATTCCAGATAGAGGGCTCCGGAGATGTCTTCATTGATGACTGCGTCGTCCCAGCCTGTCACTTTGGCGATGCCGTAGAAGATGCCATCGATGTAGCCATCTTTATATGGGATGCCGGAATGGATGTAGTCGTGGCAGCGCCATACAGTGATGCCGTAGTCGTCCATCAGTTTCTTTTTGGCCAGATAGGTCTTGTTTTGCGACTCTTCCAGCCACTCTCTGTGATCGCCATGATTCCATAAGAGGGCTTCATGGGCGATGATGAGGTTGGCTCCGAGTTCGTGGGCTTTTCTGATGACATCGACCGAGGCATAGATGGTGGTGACGATGCCGGTGCATTCCCTGTCCGTTTCACCGTAGAGGACCTTGTCCCTGGTCGTCTCTTCTTCGATGGGTATCCCTCTCCATGCGCCTCTGCAGTAGTTCTTGACTTTCTGTATCACTTCGCTTATCAGCATGTCTCTTTTCTCCTTTTTAATATCTGTAGCTGTGTTCGCCAATGCTATAGTTATCTTTCAGTTCTTCTTCCGGGTAGGCTTTGCGGACTTCGATGAGGTTGAGGACATCGTAGCCGTTGGCTTGTAAGAAGCGGATCATCGCGTCGTTGTTCGGGTGGATGTACTGGTAGAGGGTCTCGTTGCCGTGTTCTCTGGCAATGGATTCCGCCTTTTCAAACAGCATCTTTCCGATGCCCTGGCGGCGGTATTCTTTTCTGACGTAGATGGATTCCAGCCAGACGACATCGTCTTCGATCCGGCAGACGCAATAGCCGATATAGCGTCCGTTGTCGGAGATGGCGTAGATCGGATACTTCCTGTTGAGGTAGTACTGCAGTTCCTGGACCGCTTCATCGACGTCGATCACGGTGTCGCTGTTTCTGAGGCTGTGCAGGCTCTTGCGGAATTCGACGACGAGGTAGGCCAGTGAATAGGCGTTGTCTTTGTCGATGGTGATGAAGCGCAGATTGTGTTTTTTCTGGATCTTCGCTTCAGGTGCGCTTGCTTCTGGGACCGGTTTGGCGAAAGGCCTGTCTTCCAGATATTCGATGCCGTAGTATTCGCACCAGTCGATGGCGATGTTCTCGTGGACTTCATCGCGGAAGTCGTACCATCGCTCGGTCATGGCGAATCTGTCCAGGGTGGAACGGAAACGGCGGAAGGCACCGGCTCCTTTGATGGCTTCTTCGAGCCATCCTTTGGCTTCGGAGTCATCCAGACTTTCGATGAAGGCTTTCATCGTGCCGTAGTCCTCGATTTGTTTGTGGGTGGGAAGAGGGATCAGGTACTTCTCTTTGATGGAGTCGTCGGCTTCGATGATCCTTTCTTCGGGAATGTAGTAAAAATAGTTGGTATCGGTATCTGTGCTGTCGATCGCTTCGATGACTTCTTCCAGTTTGATCTGCATATGATGTGTCCCTTCTTTCATCTATATTATATTGCAGAAACAGGGCATTTTTCTTAACGGGTCAAGTATAATGAAAGTGTGAAGACACGCAGATTCAGTAAATCAGATAAGGATGAGATGATCGATCTTCTGAAAAGGAAAGGCCTGCTGGCTTTTCCTACGGATACGGTCTTTGGACTGGCTTGCATTGCCGATAAGGAGGCGATGGATAAGGTCTATGCGGCCAAGGGTCGTTCTTTTGACAAGCCGCTGCCGATGATGTGCGATTCCTTAGAGATGATCAGGAAAGAGGCTTTCGTTTCTGAAAAAGCTGAGAAGGTCATCTCCGCTTTCGTGCCGGGTCCTCTGACCCTGGTCATGAGAAAGAGGGAGTGCGTTCCTGATTTCGTGACGATGGGCAGGGAGACGATCGGCATCAGGGTGCCTGATGATGATCTCATACTGGGTCTGATCGAAGAGCTGGGCGAGCCGCTGATGGTGACCAGTGCCAACATATCAGGGGATGGATCGCTTTTGAAATGGGAAGATGTGCTGTCTGCGATGGATGGAAAGATCGATGGCATCGTCTGCGAGGATGCCAGAGGCGAGAGCGCCAGTACGATCGTCGATCTGAGCGCAGATGAGATAAATGTGCTGAGGGAAGGCCCCATCAGCATCGGAGAAATAATGGAGGCTTTGAAATGAAAAACCCGATCTATGTCATAGGTCACAAGAATCCGGACACGGATGCGATCGTTTCGGCGATCGCCTATGCGCAGTTCAAGAAGCTGCAGGGCGTCAATGCGGTGGCAGGCCGCATCGGTTCGGTGAGTTCCGAGACAGAGTATCTTCTGGAGAGGTTCGGATTCGAGGATCCGAAGCGCGTCTATACGGCCAAGGCGATCCTGAGAGAGATCGATATGGATAAGGCTTCGATGGTCAACAAGGAGATCACGATGAAGGAGGCGCTCGACAGGGTCATGAAGCTCAAGAACAGAGGTCTCATCGTCGTCAACAAGCGCAAGCACCTCGAGGGCATCGTGACACTGGATGATCTGACTTACATGTGGACGAAAGCGGATGAGGAACTGGAACACATCATTTCCGCGATCGAGATCGATGACATCGTCAAGATCCTGGATGGGACGCTGGTCCTGAGGGGGACGCACAAGCTTTCCGGCAAGATGCACATGTTCCCGAGCCTGAAGTCGAACGTGGAGGACGACAGCATCGTCCTTCTGAGGAATGAAGACGACAAGATGCAGTACTGTCTGGAACTGGGCGCGACGATGCTGGTGGTGTGCACCTCTTCGCCGATCTCCAAGCACATCCTGTCCATGGCCAGGGATGCGGAGGCGACCATCGTGACGACGGAGCTGACACCTCTGTCCATCACCCGTCTGATCTATCAGACGCCTTCGATCGAGCATATCATGATCCCGAAGGAGAAGATCGACTACTTCAATATCAACGATACGATCGATGAGGCTTCCAAGAAGATCGCCAAGTCCCGTCACAGATCCTATCCGGTCCTGGATAACGAGGGCAAGGTCGTGGGTGCGATCTCCCGTTATCACCTTTTCAATTATCAGAAGAAGCAGTTCATCCTGGTCGACCACAACGAAAAGAAGCAGACGGTCGACGATATCGATGACGGCGTCGTCCTGGAGATCGTGGATCACCACCGGTTCGGCGGTTTCCGTTCCGATAATCCGATCAACATCACGACCCAGCCAGTCGGTGCGACGGCGACGATCATCGCCAATAAATTCTTCGATGCCGGCATCATTCCGGAAAAGGATCTGGCCGGTCTCATGCTGGGAGCCATCGTTTCCGATACGATGAATTTCCGGTCTCCGACGACGACCAAGCTCGATGTCGATACGAAGAAGCGGCTTGAACAGATCTGCGGTGTCAGTGCCGATGAGCTGTCCAAAGGTCTGATTGATCACAGTGAATCGCTGCTCAACAAGCGTCACATCGAGATCGTCTACAATGATTTCAAGGAGTTCAACATCGATGGCAACAAGGTCGGTCTGTCGCAGGCTGTCTGCAAGTCAAAGGAGGAATATGACGCCCTCAAGGTCGATCTGGCCAGATACATGGAAGACAATTGCAAGACCGGCGGTTACGATCTGATGGCCATCATGCTGACGAATCCGAACGGTTCCGGTTCCTATGTGCTTTCAGCCGGTGCCAGAAGGAGGATCGTCGATGGGGCTTTCAACATCGACAAGACCGGTTTCGTCAACGGTCTGGTGTCGCGCAAGAAACAGCTGCTGCCGTCTCTGATCACCGCTTTCGGGGCAAAATAGATGAGCATCCTGCTGAAGCACGGACATCTGATCGTCGATGGAAACCGGGAGTTTCTGGATGGCGCTCTGCTGCTGGAAGGCGAGACGATCAAAGAGGTCTTCCCGCAGACGGATAAGATAAAGAATCTTCCTGCTGACTGTGAAGAGGTCGATCTGGCTTCTTCTCTGGTCATGCCGGGTTTTTTCGATACCCATACCCACGGCATCGATGGGATGAGCTTTGACCGTGCCGATCTTTCCCAAATGGAGAAGATCGCTTACGAGTTCGGAAAGGATGGCACGACGTCTTTTCTGGCTTCGTTGTCGTATGACCTGGATCCGGATGAGATCCTGGAACAGCTTTCCGTTCTGGATGGCTGTCAGACGAAGGCTTCCCGTTTTGAAGGCGTCCACCTGGAAGGACCTTTCCTGAATCCGAAACATCTGGGCATGGGCGAAGCGGACCGCTTCCTGAAGCCGGATATCGATATGGTCAGGGCTTTTCTATCCAGGACTGACAGGATCAGGCAGATGACGATCGCCTATGAACTTCCAGGCGCCAAAGAGATCGGCGCTCTGCTGAAAGGCAAGGGCGTCAGGGTGATGTGCGGTCATTCCGCAGCCGTCTATTCGGATCTGGATGAGAACGTCGATGGTTTCACCCATCTTTTCAATGCGATGCGTCCTTTGCATCACAGGGATATCACCCTGGTCAACTGTGCTTTCATGAACAGGTGGCAGGTGGAACTGATCGCCGATGGCAATCACATCGACCGCAATGTGCTGAAGCTGGTCTTAGACAACATCGATCGGGACCGGATCATGCTGGTGACGGATTCCTCGATCGCCAGGAATCTGCCTGATGGGGAATACACGTTCATTTCAAAGAAGTGCACCAAGAAGGGGACGACGTTCATCTCCCATGACGGACACTTTGCCGGAAGCGTGGTGTCCATCCCCGATGAGATGAAGGTCCTCTATGAACTGGGTGCCAAATATACGGATCTGCTGCTTTATTCAAGTCTGAATGCCTTCCGTTTCTACGGTCTGGACAAGAGGTTCGGTACGCTGGAGAAGGGCAAGTTTGCCGATCTGGCCATCCTGGATGATGATCTGAACGTGAAGGGTGTCTATATAGGAGGAAGGAGTCTGCGTGTTTGAGTTCTATCTGCGGGTGGGGATCTATTTCCTGTGTTTCCTTCTGGCCTTATTCGGGATGAACGGCCTGGATTTCAACCGTTTCATCAGACAGGGGAAGGTCGCGCAGGCCCAGGTCCTGTATTTCGTGATCAGCT
>JAILBD010000097.1 GCA_024681275.1 Erysipelotrichaceae bacterium | reverse complement strand
GGTTATGACAAGGCTTATGAGAACACAGTCGTATCTCAGAGTCCGAGATATGGTTCTCTGATTTCTGAATACAAATCCGGTTCCATTGTCGTCATGGGTCCAAGCAAGATCGACGAAAGCAAGCAGGTCCCAGACTTCATCGAACACAGCTACTCGAAAGCGATCGACTGGGCTAAGAGATATAACATTCCTTATAAGATCGAGTTTGATACTGATGTTGAGGGTAAAGTCGGAGATGTTGTTAAACAGACACCTGAGCCTGGCACAAGCATCAGCTACTTCAGCACTGGAGAAAAACTGAGACTGGTCGTTAAAGCTGGCATTCAGGAGATCAAGTTCAACAGCAATGGCCACGGTTCTGCTCCGGATTCTTGGGAAGTCATCACCGGTGATGATACCAGGACCTTCCCGTGGCTGGATAATGTCGTTGAGGGTGGAACAACTTATATGTTCCAAGGCTGGTATACTTCTGCCGGAAGTGACGGGATCCGGGTCTATAATACGGATGAAGTCAGCGGCAATGTCACGATCTACGCGCACTGGACCGAACAGCATGATCATCAGTGGGCAACAAAGACTGAAGCAACATGCACGGCAGGCGGTTTGCAGGAATGCACATATTGCCACGAGACCAGGCCGACCGATCCACTTGGACATGACTGGCAGCTGATCGAAACAGTGCCGGCAACTACCGAAAGTGAAGGCTACTACAAGTATCAGTGTTCAAGGTGCGGCGAGACTTATACCGAAGCGATCCCGAAACTTGAGCCGGAACCGGTAACTGATCCGGCTGCTGATTGTGCAGCAAATGGCGGGACCTGGAATGGCGAAGCCTGCGAGGTCGCAAGTCCTTGATCGGTTAAGAAAGTATTGAATAAATGAGATGATTTGCAACAGGATCATCTCATTTTATTTTGGAATGAAAGGATTTGCAAAAGTTGTTTCAAAAGTCAAATCATTCAAGTGAAAAAACAGAAATCTTTTATTTATTTTTGTTTTGAATATGAGTAGAATTAATACAATGGGGGTAGTTTATGAGAAAGCTTTTTAATATTGTGCTTGTAGCTTTGCTTCTGACTACCGGTTCCTTCACAAGCGTACTTGCTGAACCGGATGGAAATGATGGCACTGATACAGGTAATACCACCGAATACTGGGTCCAGGATATTGATCCAAAGACATTGGATATCCATTATCTTGGCGAAGGTATGACAGAAGAGGTGGTCGAAGACGAGGAGCCGATTTATTCGGACAACGATGTAGTCCGTGTTTCCATCAAGCTGGAAAGACCTGCTACATTGGATGTTTATTCTGCTGAGAACGTTGCGGACAACGCAGAAGCGATGTCTTATCGTCAAAGCCTGCAGAATGAACAGGAAAATATCACCAAGGATATTGAAAGCAAGATCAACGATGATCTGGATGTTCAATGGAATCTCACACTTGCAGTAAACGTCATTTCTGCAAATGTTGCTTACGGTGATATCGAAGTGATCAAAGACGTCAGTGGTGTCGAGGATGTCTTCATCGAAACAAGATATGAATTGTTAGAGGATGATGTCAATACGGCTATCACGACTGAATATATGGTCGGTGCGGCGCAGGCTTGGGCCAGCGGTTACACCGGCGCAGGCAGCAGACTTGCGATCATTGATACTGGTACCAATCAGGATCATATTTCTTTTGATCCTGTGGCTTTTGAATACTCTTTGACAAAAGATGGTGATTCTTTAGATGATTATGATCTTCTGACAAAAGAGGAGATCGCAGCTGTTCTGGATAAGCTGAATGACAACAACAGCGCGGCTAAACACAACATCAGTTCTGCGGACTATGTCTATAAGAATCTGAAGATCCCATTTGCGTTCAACTATATCGATGGCAACAATACGACCGATCACTATTCGGATACGCAGGGCGAACATGGTTCCCATGTTTCCGGTATTGCTGCTGCAAACAGATACATCAGAACGGATAACGGTTTTGTTGAGGCTGTGACTGAAAAGTTTGCGGTCGGTGTTGCTCCGGACGCACAGATCCTGACGATGAAGGTCTTTGGTGCCGGCGGAGGTGCCTATGATTCCGACTATTTTGCAGCGATCGAAGATGCGATCATTTTGAAAGCTGATTCGATCAACCTTTCATTGGGTTCTGCGAATCCGGGTTCTTCTTTCTCCGGTGCTTATCAGAACATCATGGATAACCTCATCGGTTCCGGTTCTGTCGTCGTCATGTCGGCAGGTAACGCTTATCACTGGCCGAATTCCGCAACGAATGGTACAGGAGATCTTTATCTAGAAGATATCTCAGAAGCGACCGGTGGTTCACCTGGTTCGTTCTTTAACAGCATTGGTGTTGCATCAGCCGAAAACATCGGCGGTATTGGCACACCTTTGATCTATAACGGAAGCGGAATCTTTTATAACGAGTCCGAGAGCGGTGCAGCTCGTATGGCGTCTATCCCCGGAACATATGAGTTCGTCTACATCGATGGCATCGGCAATACTGCTGAATATGAAACAGTAAATTCTGCCGTCAGTCTTGCCGGAAAGATCGTGATCGTCAATCGTGGCGGGCTTTCCTTCTTTGAAAAAGGAAACAATCTGATTGATTTCGAACCAGCTGCTTTGATCGTTGCGAACAATCAGAAGGGTACGATCGGCATGCTTCTTGATGGCTATGAAGGGAAATTCCCGATGGTCTCTATCGTATTAAAGGATGCGAATAAGATCAAAGCAACCGCTGAATCCAATACAGCAGGCGATTATACATACTATACCGGCTCCATGGAGGTCACGAGTGAAGTGATCTCTTCCTTGAGTGACGCCAGAAGTGATGCGGAGATCTCTCCGTTCAGCTCATGGGGTCCTACAGGATCGCTGATCATCAAGCCGGAGATCACGGCACCGGGCGGAAATATCTGGTCCGTAAACGGCATGACCGATACTGAATATGAGATCATGGGCGGAACTTCCATGGCGGCTCCGCATGTGACCGGTATGATGGCGGTTTTGGCACAGTATGTTCGCGAGAATGATCTTGAAGCAAAGACGGGTCTGGATGAGCGCACTCTGATGCACAGCTTGTTGATGTCCACGGCTACCCCTATGATCGTCGAAGGACTTTATCTCCCTGTCATTGAACAAGGTGCAGGTCTTGGCGACGTCAATGCTGCGATCAATGCGAAATCATATATTCTGATGAATGAAGGTTCTACGATCGTTCCTGGTTCCGCAAAAGACGGCAAGGTCAAAGCGGAATTCGGTCAGGATGCGGAGAGGACCGGAAGATACGCATATTCGTTCACGATCAATAACTTCTCTGATGAAGACATCGATTACACATTCAGAACAGATGTATTCACGCAGGATGCGTATTCTTACAATGGCCTGAATTATCTGGATACATATACACTGGATCTTTCAGCCAATGTCTCATACTCTTATGAAGTTCATGATGTGGACAGAGACGGCGATACCGATACAGATGATGTACAGGCACTGCTCGACTTCATTACGGGCAACAGAAGCGGAGAAGAGCTCGATCTGGATGCAGGCGAAATGGATGACAGAAACGGCATCACTTCTTACGATGCGCAGCTTCTGCTGGAATGCATTCAGAGAAAAGGCGATGATATCTTAAGAGTTGCTGCAGGTGATTCCACGGATGTCAGCGTCATCATCCAGGTAACGGAT
>JAILBD010000059.1 GCA_024681275.1 Erysipelotrichaceae bacterium | reverse complement strand
CAGACCTCATCGTTGCCATGCACGACGAAGACTTCCTCCGGTCTTTCCGGCTCTTTCATCAGCCACTCCAGCAGGCCTTTCTGATCCGCATGAGCACTGACATCCTGCAGCTGCACGATTTCAGCCGAGACGTGGATCGCTTCATCGAAGATCTTCACATCCTTGACGCCATCCGCCAGCTTCCTGCCCAGAGTCCCCTCCGCCTGATAGCCGGCAAGGGCGATCGTGCACTCTTGACGCCAGAGATTATGTTTGAGATGATGCTTGACCCTGCCGTTGCTGCACATGCCTGATGCCGAGATGATGACTGAAGGCCTCTTGGAAAAATTGATCTGTTTGGAATCTTCTGTGCTGATCGTCGTTCGCAGATTGGAAAAGATGAGCGGACGGTCTCCCTGATCGATGATCTTCATCGCCTCTTCGTCATAGTAGCCGAACACATTCTCATCGAAGATCTGCGTCGCCTCATCCGCCATCGGTGAATCGACATAGACATCGAAATCCTCATATGAGATCAGCTTGCGCTCGATGATCTCCCGGATGAAATACAGGATCTCCTGGGTCCTTCCCACCGCAAAAGCAGGGATGACGACATTGCCTCCTCTCTGGAAGGTGCGCTCCATGATCGCGGAAAGCTGCGTCATCGGATCTGCCGTCCGGATATGACTGCGATCCCCGTAGGTGCTTTCCATGATGACATAATCCGTCTTTTTTCTCCAGCTCGGATCGTTGACGATCGGCATGTTGATGTTGCCCAGGTCTCCCGTGAAAGACAGCGTCCTCTTCTGACCCTTTTCTTCCATCGTGAGATAGACGATCGCGCTTCCCAGGATATGCCCGCCGTCTTCCAGACGGACGCTCACACCTTCGACCGGTTCAAACGTCTCCCCGTATTCCACACTGCGGAAATGACTCATCGTCTCCTCCGCATCTTCCACGGTGTAAAGAGGCTGCACTTCCTTCTTTCCGCTGCGCTTCGCCTTTCGGTTGGACCACTCCGCTTCCGATTCCTGAATGTGGGCGGAATCCTTCAGCATCACATCGCACAGCTGTGCCGTTGCGGATGTACACCAGATCCTACCGTCAAAGCCGTCCTTCACAAGCTTTGGCAAGAGACCGGAATGATCGATATGGGCATGAGAAAGCACGACGGCATCGATCTGAGAAGCAGGGACAGGCAGTTTCTTATTGACATAGATATCCTTCCCCTGTTCCATGCCACAGTCCAGCATGACATGCTTCCCATTTACCTCGATGACATGGCAGCTTCCCGTCACCTCATGATCTGCACCGATAAAATATAGTTTCATAAAATCGCCTTCCTGTTGATTCTATTCTATTACAGATACCCTCATTGCAGGCAATGACTCTCTGATATCAAGGGGAAAAATCGATATGAATTCATGACCATGAGAAAGCCCTTATTGAAAAACGATACCGGCATCTGTTCCCGCAAGATCAAGGACCTGAATGACTCTGCTTGTGTCCAAGTGAACGAACAAAGAAATCGTGATCCAGATCATCAGGTGCGGTTTTATATAATGATCCTTCATTTCAATATTTGATTATATAAATGAAAATCTCTTTTTTTCTCCGCTATCAAAAAAGGATGCTGATGGCATCCCTTTTTGACCAAACAGAAAGATCTAAGCTTTGTTGAACTTCCCTTTCCCCTGTCTGCATCTCGGACACTTCCAGTCTTCCGGAAGATCTTCAAAGGCGACACCGTCATGCTCAGCCGGATCATAGACATATCCGCAGATCGAACATACATATTTTCCTGATGCCTCATTCTTTGAGAAATCAACTTCCGCCAGCACAGTCTCGACAGGATGATCGAGATCCATGACTCTGTCTGCTTCAAGATTTTCGTAGCCCTGAGGAGTGTGGGTCCCCATGTAAACGGTCGGGTTCTTTCTGATGAACTCCCTGATCCGATCCTGGGTGACGCGTGCCGCAGACAGATCATCGAAGACGACAGAGAGTTTATCCTCATACAATGCTTCATCCACATAGGTGATATCACCATGCATCATGTAGAACTTGCCATTGTTCTCGGCAATGATGATGCTGTTGCCGTTGGTGTGGCCTTTTGCTTTGATCATGCAGACACCGTCTATGATCTTCTGTGATTCCGGGAAGTTGTGGTAAGCTCCATCTGTGAAGCTGACCGGAACGATATGATCGATCCCTTGCAGTTCGGCAGCTGAAAGCTCCTCTTCATTGACATAGATCTGTGCATTCGGGAAGGATCTCAGTTCTCCGGAATGGTCGGAATGTCTGTGTGTCAGCAGGATCTTTGTGACCTGTTCCGGCTTATAGCCCAGCGCTTCAAAAGCTTCCATATAGGTGCAGATGTCTTTCCCCGTAAAAGCCAGACTGTTTTCATCAGGCACTTCTTCCGG
>JAILBD010000038.1 GCA_024681275.1 Erysipelotrichaceae bacterium | reverse complement strand
TATGTTATTCAGGAATGCCGCATGATCCTCTGATTCAAGAAGGATCTTCATGTTGTTTTTGTTTTCAAAAAGTCGAACAAATACGTCCAGGAACTGGTCGAAATCAGCACTGAGCCTCTCTTCCATGGCTACGAGGATGATTAGGTTGACTTTTCTCTGGTCCCACTTCACAGGCTGTTCATTCAGAAGGATGTAGATGCTGTTGCGAATGACCTCATCACCTAAAGCGTGAGGAACGGCAATCAAGTTGTGGAAAGCTGTGTTGTCGGGTCTTTCTCTGGTCATGATCCTGTTTCTGAATCCTTCTTTGACATAGCCTTCTTTTTCCATGACACGGCAGATATGGCTGATACAGTCTTCTTTGGAAGAAAAAGAATGGTCCTTCTCAAAGAATTCCCTTCTGGAATAACTGCGCAGGAAGATCTCGAAATCGCGGTAGCGTTTCTCCTGTTCGATGAGGGAGATCTCGTTTTGGATCAGATGATAATCGTTGGAAGTGAGTACGGGAGAGATCTGGACAAAATGTCTCATGGAACGTTGTGCAAGAACAGAGATGTAAAGGTCTGTTTCAGGGATCGCTGATATATCATAGTCCGAGATGATGTGGTCGATATGGATCAGTTTATGGAAGTGATAATCGATCTTATTCAGAAGAGTCTCTTTCAGATCGTAATAATCCGGACATATGAAGGTACAGCTGATCTCGTAGTGCCTGCTTTTCCTCTTTCTCTGGTAAGCGAGTAAAAACATTTCAAAATAGGCGAGCTGGTATCGATCTGTACGGATGCGGAAGCGTTCATCAAATTCGCTGACGATCCATGCCGCGTGGTCGTGAAGGACAGGCGAACTGTTCCTCAAGAAGGAACGCAACGGATTATAGACTGCGATCTTGTATTGGCCGGCAACAAAAAGCCGGTAAAGAACGTCTTTTAAATGTTCCGGGAATTCATCTTCCCGGTAGGATATGCCTTCCAGTGATTCCAGTTTGCCGATCACATAGTCAGAAAAAGCGGAGATCTCAGGATCATATCCATCATCATTCGGACTGACTTCATGACACATGACGATCAGGATCATGGTCAGATAATACTTTTCCCACCATGTATATAGAAGATCCAATTCATCAGATAGGATGGATGTCACTTCTTCAGCGATCCGGTATTCGGACCGCTTTTCAATATTGGGTATGTGGATCTCTTCCTGCCTGATCAGATGTTTGGAACTGATGCGCATGACCTGAATGATGATGTAGAGAAGCAATGCCGGAAGATGAAAAGAATCGATCGAAAGGCCATGGGAGGAAATGGCTGTTTCCAATCTTTCCTTGGCCTGAGCGATCGGGATCGCCGGATAGATATCCTCCAGAGATCTCAGATCAGGAAGATCGTTGTGTTTCTGACAGATGACGTGAAAAATGAGTCTGCGGATATCAGATTCTGAGCCGGAAAGATCCAATCGGTCTTTTCGGGTGTGGAGTGAGATATCATACTGTTTCAGAAGTTCCTTTATGGAGTTCAGGTCTGTCTCGATCGTTCGATAGGAAAGGCCCATATTATCGCACAGGTCTTCAATGCTCAGATGTTTTTCTTTGCCGGTATCGATATAAAGCAGCTGCCTGAGGATGTGCCGGATCCGTTTTTCGGGCGTGTCATAAGTATCAGAGGAAAGATCCTGGGGCACGAAAGAATAGGAATGTCCATTCCATTTGTATCCCTTGTGAGAGTGAAGGATGATCTCGCTTTTCGCTCTTGCGTTGACAGTCGCGACATAGTTTCGGATCGTCCGGGTCGTCGTATGCAGATAAGAAGCCAGCTCATTGGCTGAGATCCAGTCGTTTTTCTCGGAGAGAGTCGCGATCAGGTAATTGATATTGTCATCTTTCATGACTTCATTATAGACATAACGCGGAAAAAATTTCCTCTATATAGGAAAAAAGTATAGATTTTTTCCTAATCTCTTTTCCAATAGAATGAACTTGTAAACAGGAAAGACGAAGGCCAAGACTTTCCAAAAAAAGAAAAAGGAGATTACTGAAATGAGTGAGAAAAAAATGATCTTAGCTTCTATCGGTTCAGGTTCATCATATCTGCCTGATATCGCCGAAATGCTTATTGAAAGAAGAAATACAATGAAGGTCGCTGAATGGCGTCTGATGGACATCGATGAGTACAGACTGAATTGCACAGGCAAATATGTTCAGAAGATGTTCAAGGAAGCTGGCATGGATACTGTGATCACCCTGCATAAGGATTATGAATCAGCGATCAAGAATACGGACTTCGTCATGACGACGATCCGTCCGGGAATGTCAGAAGCCAGATATCTGGATGAGACGATCCCATTCAAATATGGTCTGATCGGTCAGGAAACGACCGCTCCGGGCGGAATGATCATGGGCTTCAAGACGATCCCGCCGATGCTGGAGATCGCTCACACCATGGAAAGAGTCGCCAAGCCAAATGCTTATCTGATCAATCTGGCGAATCCTTCCGGTATGGTGGGTGAAGCACTCAACAGATATTCCAAAGTCAAGTTCGGCTGTCTGTGCAATGGCCCGACCGTCATCAGGAAAGCGATGCAGGCGATCTACGGTCAGGAAGATCCCAATGATGTATTCGTAGAGGTCATCGGTCTGAATCATCTGATCTGGTGCAAAGTATACGTCAAGGGTGAAGACAGAACGGATGAAGCGTTTGAGAAGCTGCTTGACTGGTCTGCCGAAAATATCCCTGCTTTGAGAAGAGAATTCGTTGAACCGGCTTTAGAGAGATTCATCGGCTACATCCCTATGGGACCATATCTTGAGTTCTACTACGATTTCGATACGAACTTCAACGATCTGCAGAACTATTCCGGTAACCACTGGGCTCAGATGAAAGCTCATGTACAGAAGAACGTCGGTGATGTCATCGATGATCTGGAGGCTCCGGAGAATGCGACCCGCGCAGAATGCGTCAGGATCATTGAAAAGAGGACTTTCGAGTTATACGAGAAGCTCGATCCGCGTGCTTATAAGCTTGCGTGCAATACAAGAGGTGGCAAGGGATACGGAGAGGCCGGTGTCACTCTGATGAATGCGATCTGGAACAACACCAACGAGATCTTCTCGCCGGATGTCGCATCCATGGGTTGCATCCAGGAATTTGATCCGCATTGCGTCTGCACAACGACATCGCTGGTAAATGGATTCGGTATCCATCCGATCTGTTTCCCGAAACTTCCTGGTCACATGATGTCCAAGATCTATGCAGCAAAAGAATATGAGAAGCTGGCATGTGAAGCTGCAGTTACCGGATCTTTCCACGCCGCTTTGGAAGCTTTAGTCGCCAATCCGCTGGTCAATTCCTACTACAAGGCAAAAGGCGCTCTGAGCGAGCTCCTGGTCGCAGAGAAGGAATGGCTGCCAAACTTTGCTGAAGCGATCGAAGCTTTGGAAAAAGGCGAAGAACCCAAGAACTGATGAATGCATATAAATAACTGAAGTGCAATAATAGAAAAGGAAAAGAAACATGAGTAACAAGTATACTGAATTAGTCAGCCAGGTCGTCGAAAAAGTCGGCGGCAAAGAGAATATCTCGAATGTCTTTCATTGCATGACCCGTTTGAGATTCAATCTGGTCAACAAGGATCTGCAGGACCGCGATGAGATCAAAAAGATCGACGGTGTCTTAGGCATTCAGGATGACAACAGCGGTCTGCAGGTCATCATCGGACCGCATGTCGATAAAGTCTATCAGGAACTGATCGCCCAGACCGGTCTTGCCGAGACCGAAAAGATCAATGAAAACCTGGATGAGAAGACAAAATTAAGTGTCAAAGGAGTCTTTGATTCGATCATCAACGCCTTCTCTGCATCCATGAATCCGCTGGTCCCGGTCTTCGTTCTGATCGGTACCTTCAATGTCGTCGCGACTCTGATCGGCCCGTCTTTCTTCAAGCTGGTCCCGCAGGAATCAGATCTCTATACCAACTTTTACAATGTAGGCCAGGCGATCATCTACTTCCTGCCGGTGCTTCTGGCAGTGACGGCTTCCAGACATTTCAAGACGAATCTCTATCTGTCTCTGGTCGTTTCGTTCATTCTGGTCTATCCGGCTTTCATTGATGCGGTCAATACGGGAGCTTACACAGTCTATGGCCTTCCGGTCACAGCTGCAACGTATACATCGACGGTCATCCCGATCATGTTGGCTGTCTGGGTACAGTCCTATGTCGAGAAGCTGGTCGAGAAGATCGTTCCGAATGTGCTGAACGTTCTGCTGGTGCCGTTCCTGGTGATCGCGATCATGCTTCCGCTGGAACTTTGCGTCTTAGGTCCTTTGGGAACGATCATCGGCGGTTTGCTGGCAAACTTCATCGTCGGTCTGAATCAGGTCGCTGGTCCTGTTGAGACGACTCTGATCTGCGCGATCGGTTTCTGGCTCTCAGTGACCGGTATCGGCCGCCCGATATTCTTCATCTGCATGAGCATGCTGTTTGCCAACGGCGTCGAATATGCCTACATGCCATACGCGATGGTCATGAGCAACTTCCTGTCGATGGGTGTCTCTCTGGGATATGCGATCAAGGCTAAGAATAAGGATAAGAAACAGCTCGGGATCACATGCTTCATCTCTACACTTCTTGGAGGAGTCAGTGAACCAACGACTTTCGGCATCGCCTTGCCAAATAAGAAGACGTACCTGCCTATGCTTATTGGTGGCGCGATCGGCGGTCTGTTTATGGGCATTACAAAAGTTGGATACTATCAGTTCGGTCCATCCAATGTATTGAGCGTTATCGGTTTTATCTCTGAGAACAGTTCAAACCTTGTTAACGGCTGTATCTCTGCTGCGCTCTGCTTCGGTGTGACATTTGTGCTTATGCTGCTGACTTTCAAAGATACAGAACAGGCATAACAAAATGAACTTAGGCCCTGATGGGCCTTTTTCTTTTTAGTAAAACAGATGAAAAAAAATTGTAAATTAAGATGAACTTAATTATATGTGCATTTGATGAGTGCTAGAATATTGACAAAGGGGAGAACTACTATGTTTTCATGGCAACATTTTGTCTGGCTGTTCATATCATTGATCCTTATCGTCTTCTTTCTTGTGCTCTACAGAAAGAAAAGACCGCATTTTAATAAGGTCCTGAATTACTGTCTGGTCGTCTGTTTCCTTTCGGAATTTACCAAGGTATTTTCGACGATCGAGATGGTGCCTTCCGCTGATGGCAGCATCATCTATCCGTACATCCCAATGAACCACCTGCCTCTGCATCTGTGTTCCATACAGATCCTGATGATCGTTTATGTGCGTTTCACAAAGAACGAGCACATGAAAGACAATCTCCTTGCTTTCATGTATCCGGGCTGCATACTTGGCGCTCTGGCTGCTTTGGCGATGCCTTCGATCTTCTCTACCAGTATCAGAGTCGATCAGGCGTTCACGCATCCGATGGCTTATCAGTTCTTCCTCTATCATACGATGCTGATCATACTCGGGTTCATCATCGCCTGGTCAGGAGAAGTGGACTGGTCGTGGAAAGACTGGCGCAACTGTCTGATCATCATTGCCATCATGGGTTTCGTTTCCCTCTATGTGAATTCGATGTTCGCACAGCCGACTTATGTTGACGGCGTGCTCCAGCATGTCGATTTCTGGCCGAACTTCTTCTTCACCTATCAGAACCCGCTGGGCATCAAGTTGACGAAGCTCTGGCAGTGGCATGTCTATCTGGTGATCCTGTGTTCCGTCGTCGCGATACTGACTTTCATCTGTTACTATCCGGTGATCAGGAACAATAAAAAATAAAGATTCAAAAAGGCACCCGATCGGGTGCCTTTCGTATGTTCGTGTTTATCCAAGCGGGATCTCGACGACTTCTGCCATCTTGGTCAGACAGCTTTCGATCTGCACGGAGATCTCCTTGACGAGCCTTTCCGAGATCTCTTCGTTCTTTTCCTGTTCCAGTTTCTCATAGAGGTTTTCTTTGACCTGCTTGGAGATGACGTCCATGCGGGCTTTGAGATAGGACTTCGGAATGACCTTGCGGACAGGGTTCGGGATGTTGGAATTCAGTAGCATCTCCTGCATCTTGTCCTTGCCTAAAGCGAGGATGAGCAGGGATACGACTGCACCGGCGATGATGCCCGGCAATCCGTTGGCAATGAGAGCCACACCGCCGCCTCCGCAAAGCAGACCAACGACGATGGAGATCGTCGCATCGATCAGCCAGGTGATCTCTTCCACAGCGAAGAGGTTTTTTGCCGCAACATTGATCTCGATATCGCTCATCGATAGGAAGGAATTCAGCGATAAGGAAGAATACGGGACGTTGTGTCTGACGCAGATCGGCATCGTGTATTCTTCCAGTTCATAGGCGATCGTCTTAAGCCATTTGGCGACCGGCTTCATGAGCAGGGCTCTTGCCTCATCGGAGTGCAGATAGGAGTCGATCTCGTTCTGCATGAGCGGGTCGATGTCGGATAGTTTCTCGATGGCGCCACTTCTCCATTTTTCGGAGATCGGAAGAGCGACATTCTCCAGGATCGGTTCGACCATGGTCTCGACAGCATCATGGTAGAGTTCACTGATGTGGGATCCGACGATCTGTTCGACTGTTGATGAGTCGACCAGACGGCTGATCTCCTGTTTGAACTGTGCGAGCTCATCGTCGATCTTGCCGCACCAGGCCAGGCCTGAGGCGACAGAGAATTCCGGCTGCGCCGAGGTGATGATGACGGCATCGGAAAAGACTTCCTGACACCAGGTCCGGATGACAGGCATCCTGGAGACACCGCCGGTCAGAAAGACCAGTTCCGGCTGTCTGTCCAGGATGGCGTCTTTGGCCTGGATCAGGGATTCCATGAAGACTTCTTTGAAGGATTTGTTTCCGAGCCTTTCCACTTTCTGATTCAGAAGCTGATCGGCGATCTGCGGATCGATGCGAAGGGTCAGTTTGACAGGCAGAAGTCCCTGATGGATCGAAACGGACTGTTTGCATTCATTCTTTGACCAGTACTCCTCATCTGAGAAGTACTTCTCTTTCAGTCTTCTGGCTGCGAAGTCGCAGTAGCTGTGCCATGCGTCGCTTTCCTCGAAGATCTTGCGGATCCTGTTTTCGTTTGGCGATTGTCTGAGGGATCCTTCCAGAAGGATCTCGTCCATGACACCGCCGCCGAGGAAGACTTCACCGCCGGTCTTGAGCTCCACTTCCTTGCCGCCCATGATGTAGGCGAAGTCGGTCGTTGATGAGCCGATGTCGATGACGAGGACCGGTTTGTTGAGGATGTCGTAGCCGACCTGCAGGTGTTTGGACTGGCAGGCGGATACCAGGGCAGCTCTGGATTCGGAGATGATCTTTGCCGGCGGGAAGCCGGTCTTTTCAAAGATGCTGCGGTATTCTTCGCGGGCGACCTTGTCCCAGCCAGCCGGGCAGCCGATATAGAAGCAGCAGTCCTCACCGCGGATCAGTTCACCGCTGAGGTAGAGTTCGCCCAGTACGCCTGAGGCGAAGCTCCTGACGTCTTTGGCGGCTTCGGGGTCGATCAGGAAACGGCTCTTGAAGCGTTCTTTCCTTTTGGTCGCATCGGGAGCGTAGCAGGCGCCTTCGCCGATGAGGAGCTTGCCGTCTCTTAAGAGAGCGTAAGCCGTGATAAAACTTTTGGTCTCATTGACCGTGAGGACTTCCGGTGCGATGTCTTTTGCCTTGTCGAATCTGGTGATGGCGCTTTCCGCGTCACCCAGATCGAATCCATAAAAGCGTTCCATGTCTATTCTCCAGCCGCAAGTCCCTTGCGCAGTATGGTATCGCCGATGAGCAAGGCGGGTCTGATGGTGCCGGTGCTCTCGGATGGCATGCGTTCAAAGAGGTCTTTGTTTTCGCCGTCATAGTCGACGACTTCGATCTTCTTCTTGTGCAGATAGAATTTCAGTTCAGAGATGACTTCTCTGGCATATTCGGAATCGGGTTCCGCATAGGCGGATTCCAGCAGACCGGAGAGAAGCTGAATGTCTTCTTTCTTGAGCTCATCTTTCTCTTCGAGGAGCGCTTTCTTGTTTTCGAGCACTTCCTTGTTTTTGAGCTGCGTCAGGATCCTGTCTATCGTCAGGATGGAATTCAGAAGGATATGATAAGTCTTTTCTCCATCCGGTATGGTCTCTGCATAGAGTTCCGCATTGTTTTCTTCTTTCTTTTTTGCGGAGAAGATTCCCGAGAGGAAGAGGAAAAGGGCTGCTGCGGCAGCGATCCCGAGTCCTATGAGCATCTCCTGGCTTGGCGGTATCGAGTCAGTCAGATAGATCAGCACACCAGCCGCGCCAAGAAGAGCCAGGATGCCGATGAGCAGAAAGAAGATGAAGAGGCCTGAGCGTTTCGGCTTGTTGATGCCGGGACGGTATTCGGACTTCGACCAGATCACGGATTCGCCATCACAGTTGAGAAATCCGGCAGAAGATGACAGCGTCTCTATCAGCATCATCGCCGATCCTTTGATCTGTTCGCTTTCCTCTTCTTCGTTGTATGCGGTCAGCAGTCTGCCGAGTTCTTCTTCGATCGCTTTGACGCTTTCGGCTGAAGATCTGGCGGCTGCCATATTGTGTAAGAAGCGTTCCTTATCTTTTTCAAGAAGTGCCTGCATGTTTGCCATATGCCACCCTCCTATCAATTGCATTTTAGCATAAACACATTTGCGCTAAAAGAAAGAAGGACCGCAGCGCGGTCCTTCCTAAAGAAATGGGGAATAATCTAAAGCAGTCCTCTGAGCCAGCCGGTACAGAGTTGTGCCCATTTGTGAACTTGCGGGATATCCATCGCCAGGTCGTTGTGTCCGTCGGCGAGTGCCAGTCCGTGTACGCCTTCCGGGAAGAGGTGCATCTCGAATGGGATGCCCATGGCCGTGAGAGCCTGGCCCAGGGTGAAGGAGTTGCGCGGATCATCCGAATTGGTCTGCCAGATGAAGAAAGGCGGCGTGCGTCTGCTGATGTTGACTTCCGGTGAGAAATAGAGCAGTTCGTCTTTGCTGGCAAAGAACGGATTGCGGATCTTGTCGGCGAACGGGTCGACAAAGAAGCCTCCCGGCAGTCCTGCAAAAGCGAAGGCACCATAGCCTAGTACGGCACCATCCGGACGGCAGGACATCCTTTCGATCGGATCCTCAGCTTCATCATCGCCTTCATCAAACTGCGTCGCCGCATTCCCCGAAAGCATGCCACCGGCTGAGAAGCCCATGCAGATGACTTTGTCGGTGACGTTGAATTCGTCTTTTTTGTAGCGGATGAGGCGGATCGCCCTTTGCATATCATCGAGGCAATCCTGGCGTGAATATGGCTGCAGACGGTAGGTCAGGATGGCTGTGTTGAAGCCCTGGTCGGCGAAGTATTTGGCGACGTTGAAACCTTCGCAGCCAGTCCTGGTCGAGAAGCCGCCGCCGCAGGCGACGATGATGGTCCCTGTCTTTTCTTTGGCATTTTGAGCGGGAATGAAGATGAAGTTCGGTTCGATCTGAAGCGGATCCCTGTCATCGAAGTTCGGCGTCTTGCCTTTCTGCCAGAGCGGTGTGACTTCAAATCTTGCGACCGCCTTGTTCCAGGTCCCGAGATTGAGTTCCCTGTTCATGGAACCGTCTTCCTTGCGGTGACGGGAGATGTTGATGACGACTGCATCTTCTTCCACGACTTTCTTTAATTCTTCGTAATTCTTCTGGTACATGATTTACCTCTTTCAAAGAAAAAGTCCATACCTGCTTTCCACAGGTATGGACTTTCATAACTGTTTAGATCAGGTTCTTTTCCGTTTCTGCGTCGAAGATGTGGAGCAGATTCGGATTGAAGTTGAATGTGAATTCCTTGCCTAAGGAAACGGTATCCAGATCGAGGTTGGCGGTCGGGATGACGGCGACGATGTCATCGCCGTTGAGGTTGATGTGCAGGTGAACTTCGGAGCCCATCATCTCGGAAACTTCGATCACGCCCGTGAATCCTTCCTTAGCCATCTCGATGTGAACAGGTCTGACACCGACGATCGTCTTGATCTCAGGCTGATCCTTTTCTTTCAGGACTGTCTGATACTTGTCGGCAAGTCTGATGTCTTTTTCCTGGATCGTGATGTAGTAGTCACCGTCTTTCTTCGTCAATGGGACATTGTGGAAGAAGTTGATCTGCGGTGTGCCGATGAAGCCGGCAACGAAGACGTTCTCAGGATGGTTGAAGACTTCCTGCGGTGTGCCGACCTGCTGGATGAAGCCATCTCTCATGACGACGATCCTGTCGCCCAGAGTCATTGCTTCGACCTGGTCGTGTGTGACATATACGAATGTCGTATCGATCTTCTGGCGCAGTCTGATGATCTCAGAACGCATCTGTCCGCGCAGCTTGGCATCCAGGTTGGATAACGGTTCGTCCATCAGGATGACCTGCGGTTGTCTGACGATGGCACGGCCGATGGCGACACGCTGTCTCTGACCACCGGACAATGCCTTTGGCAGACGGTCGAGGATCTGTGTGATCTCGAGGGTCCTGGCGGCTTCCTTGACTTTTCTGTCGATCTCGTCTTTTGGCAGTTTTGCCAGCTTGAGCGAGAAGGCCATGTTTTCATAGACGGTCATGTGCGGATAGAGGGAATAGTTCTGGAAGACCATGGCGATGTTCCTGTCTCTTGGAGCGATGATGTTGGACAATACGTCACCGATGTAGAGTTCACCGGATGTGATCTCTTCCAGGCCGGCGATCATACGCAGAGTCGTGGATTTGCCGCAGCCGGAAGGACCGACGAGTACGACGAATTCCTTGTCTTTGATCTCCAGGTTGAATTCCTGAACGGCAACGACACCCTCGTCCGTGATCTGCAGATTAGGGACGAATCCTTCCTCCGGTGGCGCAGCAGCTTCAGCCTTTTTCCTTCTTTTGGCTGCTTTGCGGTTGGATTTGATCTCTTCGTCAGTGATCGGATAGATCTTCTTGATGTTCTTTAGTGTAATACTGGACATTAAATGATTGCTCTGGCAGTTCGGCCTTCGCTTTCCTGCCTCATCTGTGACCGACACGAAGGATCACAGACATTCTCAGCATGTCTCCACGATGCTGACCCGCGAGCGACGGTATTTCCTCCTTTTCTTTACCGCTGTTGAAGTGGAGCGCAGTATTTCAACTATATTATTCCAAATAGAGGAAAGGATTCCTTTTAAATAAGTATCCTTCATTTTAGAATTAAAAAACTGAAGAAGAGAAAATCAAAAATGAATGCATTTATTTTGATTCTTTCAGAAGACAGCCTCTGTTATGCTGAAACTGAAAAGAGGGTTTTTATAATGCACGAGATCAAGACTGTTGATGTCAAGGGAGTGAAACTGGCATACAGGGAGTATGGAAGCGGCGACAAATATCTTTTGTCAACGCAGAATTTCTTTTTCAAAGACAGCCATATGGCGCTCTTGGGTCAGCCACCATATGATTACCACTGTTTTCTGGTCTATATGCGGGGATACGGGGAGTCTGAGCACATCTTCGATGATACGCTCAGGGATTACAGCAAGGTCTGGGGCGAAGATCTCATCAACTTTGCCGAGGTCATGAACATCCCGTCTTTTTATTACACTGGCATCTCGCATGGCAACTGGGCGCCGTGGTACATCGCTTTCCACAGGCCTGAACTGATCAGAGCCTATGTCTGTGTCGATGGCATTACCCAGTACCACGAACAGAGAGACCTGCCGGGTCCGCTAAAGAAGATGCGCGATCAGGCGGAAGAATTTGTCGGCAACAAAGAACTGCTGTCCAGGACTGCCTGGATAGAGAAGTGGCCGACCGAAAATCCTGAGAGACTGGCGAGAAGACAGGCCAACTTCGAGGAGCACCTCGACATCCTGATGCACAGGAAGAGAGAAGAGTTCGCTTTGCCGATGCTGGGCGACATGACCGGCTGCAACGCGAAGTCGCAGGAGGAGCTGCTGGAGAGGCTCCATGAGATCGATTTCCCGGTCATGATCTGGGAAGGCGGTCTGGATCCGCTGGCGACACCGGAGGCCGCTCTGGAAGTTGCCAAGGCCATCCCGGGGGCTCAGTATCTGATGTACCAGCATCTCGGCCATGGCGGTGCCGATGAGATGCCGGAACTGGCTGCCAGGGACTGTGACAGATTCTTTAGGGACGTGGAAGGAAGGATCCTTTAAACTATGAAACTGCAAGTTGCGCTGATCTTCGGCGAACACATGGTCCTGCAGCGGAACAAGCCGATCAGGGTCTGGGGACGCAGCATCAAGGATGACGAGGTCACAGTCAGACTGAAAGACCAGTGTCTGGATGCTGAATGTGTGAATGGTGAATGGTCAGTCACTTTTGATGCGGAAGAAGCCTGTGATCATACGGTTTTGGAAGTCTCTTCAAAGCTGTTGGGTGAAAAGATCCGTTTTGAGGATGTGGCGATCGGTGAGGTCTGGCTGGCCGGCGGTCAGTCGAACATGGAATTCATCATGAAGTACGACTATGATTATCCGGAAACGAAGCTGCTTCCGGATGATGAGAAACTGCGCTGTTTCACTTATCCGCAGTCTTCTTTCGTCGGATTCCAGGAGATCGATCCGATGGAAGAATCCGGTTTCTGGAGAAGGTGGATGCGGGAAGAGGAGAGAAGATACTTCAGTGCCGTCGCGACCTATATGGGCATGATGGTCAGAGAGAGTCTCGATGTGCCTGTCGGGATCATTTCCTGCAACTGGGGCGGATCTCCGGCTGCAGCCTGGACGGCAAGGGAAGATCTGGAAGCAGAAAAGAGACTGAAGCCGATCCTGGACTGGCATGAGAAGGCTCTGGAAGACTGTGACTGGAGAAAGTACATCCCGGCCAGTGAAGTGCGTACGATCATGAGCCAGGAACAGAGAGATTTCAACGACCGTTTCATGATGGGAGAGGACATGACGGAGTTCTTTAAGAACTTCGATCCGTCCAAGCTTCCGCCTGTGGATTATGCGCCGTATGGTCCTGGTCCGAGGTCGATCGTCAGACCTTCCGGTTTGTATGAGAACATGCTGAAGAAGATCGCACCGTATGGGATTAAAGGATTCGTCTGGTATCAGGGCGAGGATGATGATGCCAGAGGGTGGCAGGATCTCTATGATGCCGCGATGATCACGCTGATCAGAAGCTGGCGCAAGCTCTGGAAGGAGGAACTTCCTTTCTATCAGATCGAGCTGGCTCCGTTCAGAGGCATCGGCATGACAGCTGCCAGGAAATACGATCTGATGAGACATCAGCAGGCAAAGGCGGCTGAAAGTCTTGATGATGTTTACGAGGTCTGTATCCTGGATGCGGGAGAGGAGTACAATATCCATCCGCGTCACAAGAAGATGGTAGGTGAAAGACTGGGCAGGATCGTCATGAAGCACACATACGGCGATACGAGTCTGGTCGCCGACTGTCCGAGGGCAGCGGGGATCGAAAAGAAGGATGACAGGATAGAGATCTGTTTTGAAAATGCGGCAGAGGGACTTGTGATCAGAGGAGACCTGAAGGAGTATCTGATCATCTCGTCAGGGGATGACATGCTTGGCTATGATGCGTCTGTCGAAAAGGACAGACTCATCCTGAAGGGTGATTTCAAAGACAGGAAGGTCAGGATCGAGTTCTGTGAAAGCAACTACTGTGTGGATCCTTTGTACAATTCCGAAGGAAATCCGGCCTTCGGTTTTACATATGAGGTATGAACATGAAGATCAAAGATGTGATAGGAAAAGTATTGGATTATCATCCGAAGTTTCCGAAGG
>JAILBD010000003.1 GCA_024681275.1 Erysipelotrichaceae bacterium | reverse complement strand
ATGTATCTTTCTGACGGTTTTGCCGGCGGAATAGAAGGGGATGCGGATCTTCGTGTCAGAATGATCAACATCAATTTCGGACATAACACGAAACTGCTGAACGAATGTCCTGAACTCTACGAATACGCGTGGCTGATCTCCGCGATCCGGGAAGAAAGAGAGATATCGGCCAAGCTGGAAGAAGCACTGGACAGTGTTATAATGAAGATGCCCGATGATTTCAGGATAAAGAAAATGATCGAAAGAAACAGAGCGGAGGTGACCGGTATGTTGTTTACGGAATGGAACGAGGAAGTAGAACGCAAAAAATGGGAATTCTCTACCAACGAGTACTATAAAGAGCTGAACGAGGAACTGTACAAAGAAAAATGGAACAGCAGGCTTCAGGAACTGGATGATCAGAAAGAAAAACTGAATGATCAGGAGCAGAAGTTCAATGATCAGAGAGAGAAGCTGGATGTTCAGGAAAAAGAACTGATCGATCTGAAAGAAAAACTGAACAGCCAGAAAGAAGAACTGAACAGTCAGAAAGAAGAACTGAACAGTCAGAAAGAAGAACTATACAATCAGAAACAGGAACTGGATCAAAAAGAGCTCAGATTGAAAAAAGAAGAAGAGGATCTCAAAACCCAGATGATCAGATTGCTGATAAACAGCGGCATGAACGAAACTGACGCTTTGCAATATCTGGAAAAAGGATCATCCGTAACACAGGAATAAAAGACCGGGATCAGAAGTGGATTCATGATCCCGGTCTTTTCTCTTTTTCAGATCTCAAACAGATCTCTTGGGAACTGAGTCAGGGATTCGGCACCGTCTTCCGTCACCAGTATCATATCCTCGACCCGCATATAGCCTTCATTCGGGAAAAACATCTTCGGTTCACTACAGAAGATCATTCCCGGCTGCAGGACCAGCTGGCTGTCCGAACTCATGAAAGGCACTTCATGGACATCTGTTCCGATATGGTGACCGTTTCCGCCTCTGTCTTCTCTCTTGAAACGCAGATACTCATAATAGCCGAGTTCCTCAGCCTTGTCACAGATGAAACTGTATATCTGTCCGAACTTTGTCACGCCCGGTCTGATCTGAGAGATCATGTAACACTCGGCAGCCTGCAAAGCCTCATATCCCTTGCGGACCAGTTCCGGTGCCTTTCCGTAATACACGGTGCGCCCCCAGTCTGAACAGTAGCCCTGATCCATGTAGCCGATATCGAAAGCGACCATCGTGCCTGGGACAAGTCTTCTTTCCGGTTCAAAAGGTTCGATGTTCTGTGCGTTCTCCGTATCCCTCGTTTTGAAACCGCAGGTCGGCGGAAAGGAAAGATCCTGTATGCCATGGCTCAGTCCATAATCGATGATCCCTCGTTCGCATTCGAACATCGTCATCCCCTCACGCATGTGCCGCACAACATACATCACCGCCTCATCGGTGAATCGAGCCAGCTTGCGCATCTGATCGATCTCTTTTTCGTCCTTGATACGGCGGATATCATCGAAGATCCATTCCGCACCGCAGACTTCGATCGCCGGATCCACTTCCTTCAGCGTCCGTCTGAACCAGTCTTCACAGTCACTGCCTACGCCGATCTTCTTGCCATCGACGATGTGCCTGAGCTCATCTTCGAACTGATCCATATAGCTTACGATGATCTCGTTTTTTGTCGTATCAAAGTGATCCTTTTTGGAAGGGATCGTCAGCACTGTCGTCCTGCCCTCCCTGTTCATATAGATGATGGCCTCCGGAAGGATGTGCGAACCGGCCACAGGAGCCATCCCGTTCATGCAGTTGCGCTGCCAGAAATAGGATACGCTCTCGCTCAGATACTGCAGATTGGCACCTGTCGCAAACAGGAGCCCGTCCAGGCCACTCTTCTTCAGTTCTTCCAGACATTTCTTTCTTCTTTCACTGACGATCATTTTTTATCCTCCATCGATCATGACAGATCTTGCTTGCATCATAACACAGAGCCATAACAAAAAGGTGCCTGAAGCACCTTCCTACGCATATGACAGCTTACCCTTTGTATCCGATGAACGCCCTGAACTTCTTCTCGGAATTGTTGATGATCAGATCCTCATCGAATCCGATCTCATCCAGGATGGCGATCGCGTGATCGAAACAGCCGATCTGAGACGGATCATGGGCATCGGAACCGACAAAGATATTCGTCCGATACTTCATGCACAGTTCCAGATATGTGTGTATGTTCTCGACACAGTTTTTTCTGAAGCCGCCGCGGATGCTCGAATCGTTCACTTCCAGAGCGACGCCGTGCTCCTTTGCAGCCGGTACCAGTCTCTCATAATCAAGCGGGAAGTTCCCGTCATCCGGATGCGAGATGAAGAAGATCCGCGGATCCTTCATGCACGCGATCAGATTATCCGTGTTCCCTTCAGCTCCCTGGTCCTCGTAACAGGTCCCATGGATGCCGACGATGCCGTAATCCAGCCTGTTGAAGACCCAGTCGGGCAGGGTCATCGTGCCGTCATTCAGCACGTTGTTCTCGACGCCCCGGTAAATGGTCACGCCATACAGCTTTCTGGGGATCGCTCTCAGATTCGAGAAATGGAAAGGATCACAGGTACCCGGAACACCCGGGGCATGTTCGCTCATTCCCAGACCTTTCAGTCCGATCTCACTGGCAGCCAAAGCATTTTCTCTTACAGTTCCATACGCATGGCCTGAGGCGATCGTATGCGTATGGATATCAACGACGATCTTATTCTTCATACTCTAATGATATCCCAAATGACCCGCCAACTGTAAGACGGGAACCCGCACATTCCTGTTTTATGCATAGATCCTGCCGATGAGGTAATTGGACAGTCTGCAAGGCAACACCTTCAGCAGGATGACGATCAAACTGTATTCCATGCCGATCGTGTACAGCGGCTTGACCTTCTTTTTTGCTGCGATCCGGCAGATAAAGTCTGCCGCGCTCTTCGCGCTGGCACCCGACTGCTCATCCTTCTCCATTTTTTTCACCGAAGCGGAGATCCTTCCCCCGTATTCCTCATCCCCGCTGACATTCTTCTTTCTGGCCGCCGTAAAACCGGTCGACGTGTCGCCAGGCATGATCGCGCAGACGCTCACACCGAAAGGCCTCAATTCATTCGCCAGAGCCAGGGTATAGGAATTGACTGCCGCCTTGCACGCGGAATAACAAGCCTGGAAGGGGATGGCCGCCAGAGCGGCGACCGAGGAGATGTTGATGATCCTGCCCTTGCTCATCTTCAGATGCGGGATGCAGTTCCTGTTGACCTCGCAGAGACCGAAGAGATTCACATCGAACTGTCTCTTCGCATCGGCGATATCCGTATATTCAAGTGCCCCTGAGATCCCGAAACCGGCACAGTTGACCACCAGATCGATCCTGCCCTGTCTTTCGGCGACTTCCTTCACCGCCTCAGAGACCTGCTCAGGTACCGTCACATCACAGCTGATATGAAAGATGCCGCCTTCCTCTTTTCCCGATCTCGAGAATTCAAAAACATCATAGCCCATCTCTTTCAGACAAATGGCCGTCTGTCTGCCTATGCCGGAACTCCCGCCTGTCACGATCGCTGTCCTGTTCATGTCTTCTCCATCCTTGTGCTTCTCATCTCACGATCTTTAAAACCACTTTGAAAAAATGTTCTTCCTCTTTTTCTCTTCCGGAACGATCCTCTCATCCGGAAAATCGATGATCACCCTGCCGCAGGCATTGATGATCTTCGTCTCTCCATATTCACGCTGCC
>JAILBD010000209.1 GCA_024681275.1 Erysipelotrichaceae bacterium | reverse complement strand
GTCGATTCGATCCTCACTTCCGCATACAACTCAGTCAATTCGATCACACCGATCACGACTTACTTCACGGCCACGGAGTCAAAGAAGATGTATGATCTGCAGATCAACGTCTACACGACGGCGGAAGCGTCCGAGATCGGTTCCGCAAACTCCCGTCAATACAAGCTGCTGCATAAGAATTCAGCGGAAGAGACCTACGGGATCGACGATCTGGCTCATCCGAAAGATGCCTCTCTGGCTGCTGAGCTCGAGGGCATAACACCTGTGGAAAACAGCGAAACAAACAGCGAAACAACGGAAGGCGAAGGCGGTGAATAAACTTCATGTTCAGACATGAAGTTTTTTAATCTATGAAAAACGAGATCGTAAGGTGCAGATGCGTGGATATGTCCGTTGAGGGACAAGGCATAGCCAGGGCTGGAGAACTGGTCGTTTTTGTCAAAGGTCTGATCAAAGGCGAGGAAGCGGATGTAAAGATCATCGCTGAAAAGAAGAACTATGCAGTCGGCATCATCGATAAGCTGATCGTTCCATCTGAACATCGGATCACATCCGATTGCGCGATCGCCTATAAATGCGGTGGCTGCGATTACAGGCATATCGAATACGATCACCAGCTGCAGCTGAAAAAAGAGGTCCTAGTCAATACATTTAAAAACTGCGAGGTGAAAGACATCACCCCGTGTGAAGAGAGGACCTATTACCGGAACAAAGTCCAGATCCCGGTCCGGGATCACAAGATGGGCTTCTATCGGAAGTATTCCAACGACATCGTCGAATTCGATGACTGTCTGATCGAATCAAAGATCGCCAATCAGATCATCGCCGACATGAAAAAGCTCCTGATCGGTAAGCCTTGCGAAGAAAAGATCAGGCACATCATTGTCAAACATGGCAAGGGAAGCGGCGAAGTGATGGTCGCTTTCATCGTGAAAGACATGCACATCGACCTGAGTGAAGCTCTTGCCTATCTGAAAGATCATTATCCTCAGATCACATCGATCATCATGAATCTCAATGACACTGACAGCAATGTCATCCTGGGCAGCGATGAAAAAGTCCTCTATGGCAGAGATCATATCTATGATAACTATGACGGCATCAAAGTAAAACTGTCCCTCAAATCCTTCTATCAGGTCAACCATGAGATGATGCTGAGGCTGTACAAGAGGGTATCTGAGCTGGCTGATCTTCGCAAAGACAGTAAGGTACTTGACCTGTACTGCGGGATCGGAACGATCTCTCTGTATCTTTCCAGGCATTGCGGACATGTGACCGGTGTGGAGATCGTTGAGGCGGCAGTCAGGAATGCCAGAGATAATGCCGAGATGAACGGCTTCGTCAATACGGATTTCATATTGGCGGATGCATCCAAAAACATGGATGAATACCTGCTTGATAAAGACGTCGTTATCGTCGATCCGCCTCGCAAAGGTATCAGCAAAGAACTGATTAGTTCCTTTATTGGAAAGAGAGTCAAAAAGATCATTTATGTTTCCTGCAATCCGGCAACACTTGCCCGGGATCTTGAACTTCTGAAAGATCATTACCATATCAGCGCCATCGAGCCATTCGATATGTTTCCTTACACGATCCACAGTGAGTGCCTCTGCGTCCTGGATCAGAAAGAGTCATCATGAAAAAATGTCCTGTCTCTGATTACTGCGGCGGTTGCACATATCAAGGGATCGATTATTCCAAACAGCTTGAAATGAAACAGGAAAGGGTAGATGAACTTCTTTCCTCTTTTCATCGTGTGGAGCCGATCATCGGCTGCAAAGAACCTTTGCATTACCGCAATAAAGTTCAGATGAGTTTTGGTTACGATGAGGACCATAAGATCATCTGCGGCTATTATCTGCAGAACTCTCATTTTATCGTTCCTGTCGGATCCTGCATGATCGCTGATGAAAAGATGGCTCAGATCTTCTCTTCGATCAGAAAAGCCGTGATCAGGACGCATACTTCCGTCTATGATGAGAGAACGAAAAAAGGGTCCCTTCGTCATGTGCTGATCAGAAGCAGTGATCTTGGTGAATGCATGGTCGTCTTTGTCATGACATCGCCAAATGTGCAGAAGGCAAAGCTTTTATCTGAAGAGATCCTGAAATACGATCGAAGCATCAGTACAGTCATCCTCAACATCAATAAAAAAGCGACATCTCTAGTGTTGGGACCTGATAACATCGTTCTGTATGGCAAAGGCTATATCACGGATGGATTATGCGGATTGAGATTCAGGATCTCGCCGTCATCTTTCTATCAGGTCAACCGTTATCAGACTCAGACCCTTTATGAGACGGCGATCAAGGCTGCTCATCTGAAAAAAGAAGACATTCTGATCGATGCCTACTGCGGCACGGGGACGATCGGTCTGGCAGCTTCAAAGTATGTAAAAAAGGTATATGGAGTTGAAACGAGCCGCTCTTCGATCAGAGATGCGATCATCAACAAAAAGATCAATGAAATAGATAACACCGAATTCGTGTGCGAGGATGCGGGCAGGTACATGGAATCTCTGGCTGCAAAAAAGACGCATGTCGATGCAGTGATCATGGACCCGCCAAGAGGTGGCTCGGATGTACGCTTCATGTCTTCCATGGTAAAAATGAGACCGGACAGGATCGTCTA
>JAILBD010000181.1 GCA_024681275.1 Erysipelotrichaceae bacterium | reverse complement strand
TCGGCATAGTCCAAAGAGGACCCCATCGGTAAGCCGTGTGCCAGCCGGGTGATCAAGACGCCCTTATCGCTAAGTATTTTATTCAGGTATAGCGAGGTCATTTCTCCATCCATCGTCGGAGAAACGGCTATGATGATTTCTTCGGTTTCCGGACCGATCCGTTTCAGCAGACCTTCGATATTGATGTCTTCCGGAAAGATCCCTTTGGTAGAAGAGATCAGTCCGTTCAGCACATGATAGAGCCCATTATAAGAACCGGTCTTCTCCATTGCGACAACATCCTGCGGATAGGCCAGCACCATGATCTTGTGAGGATCGCGGTTGGGATCCTGACAGAAACGGCACTCGTCTTCTTCACTTAAAAAGCCGCAGGTCTTGCATCTTCTGATCTCTTTCAGTTCCTGCAAGGAAAGAATCAGATCGGCAATGTCTTCCGGTTCTTTTTCCAGCAAAGAAAAAGCATAACGCTGGGCGGTCTTTTCACCGACACCCGGCAGCTGTTCCAAAGTGCTGATCAGTTTATCAAATTGTTTCGGATACATAATTAAAATGGCAGACTTAACGAAGAGCCCATCGCTCCATAAGCATCTTTTTTGTATTCCTCGACTTTGCTGAGAGCGTTGTTGACGGCGATCATCAGCAGGTCTTCGATCATTTCTTTGTCTTCTTTGTTCAGAATGGATTCATCGATCGCGACCTTCAGGACCTTGCTGTCGCCGTTGACTGTCACTTTCACCAGACCATTGGATGCCTCGGCTTCGAATTCCATTTCACCGATCTGCTTCCCGGTCTCTTCCAGCTGTTTCTGCAAGTCACCGGCTTGCTGCATCAGTTTATTCAAATCCATGTTTATTCCTCCACTTTCACTTCATCGCCAAACAGGCTGCGTAATTTATCCTCGACCGTCTGGCTGGCTTTGCTTTGATATTTCTCGACGTAAACAGGTTTGTTCCGTTCTTCTTTTGGTGTCTTCTTGTAGCGTTCGATCAGTTCCTGACGCTGCTGGTTGTCGATCGCATAGACCATCTTGTCGATGCCGAATTCGCTGTTCAGGAAATCATACAATGCTTCGTTATTGGTGCGGGTATTGATATTGTCAGCCTGATTCTTGTTGCCACAGATGATGATTGCATCTTTGTTCGAGGCAAACAGTTCGGTTCCGATCAGCAGCTGGTAGAACTTCCGTTTTTCCGCTTCATACATGTACAGATCGAGCTTGTTGTAGATGATCTGATCGCTGATCTTCAGGTCCCGGTTCGCATCCAGCAAGATCGCCAGCAGGAAATCAGGATCCGGTTCGATCAGGAAATCTTCCGGCAGTTTTTCTTCAACGGTTTCTGTTTCGGTTTCTACTGTTTCTTCAACGACTGGTTCTGCAGTTTTCTCTTCCTTTACAGGTTCTGTTTTCTTTTCTTTGTTTTCATTGATTGTTTCGTTGTTGCCCGCCATCTTCGCAAAACACAGCTCCAGATAAACCAGGAAATTCTGATTCTGCTTGTCTTTAGATAAGACCTCCTCCAGTTCGCGGATGTCCTTATACAAGACACTTAACGGAACGGTTTTGATCAGTTCCTGCACTTCCGATCCATCCAGCCTGGTCAGCAGATCCGTCTTCCCGGCATCCGCATAGATCAGGACATCTTTGATGATTTCCAGAAGATCGGCAGCCAGACGCTTGCAGTCGGCACCTTTCACATAAAGATTCCGCAATGCGCCGATCGCTTCCGAGATCTGTCCCTGATGGATGTTTGTATAAAGTTCAAGCTCCTGCTTGACGGAAGTCAGACCGAAGATGTTTTCGACTTCTTCCAGCGTCAGCTGATCCGGGTCGTAAGCCAGACATTGTTCCAGCAAAGACAGCGCATCCCGCATACCACCTTCAGCCATTCGGGCGATTTCCGTTACGGCTTTGTCTTCAAATGTAATGTTTTCGCTCTTGAGGATCTCGCTGCATTTCTTCCTGATCTCATAGGTACTGATCTTGCCGAAATTGAAACGCTGGCAGCGCGACATGACAGTCGGCAGGATCTTCTGCGGATCGGTCGTAGCCAAAATGAAAACCACATGTGCCGGCGGTTCTTCCAACGTCTTAAGCAGCGAGTTGAATGCCGCGGTCGACAGCATATGCGCTTCATCGATGATGTATACTTTATATTTCCCGAGCAATGGAGCGTAAGCCACCTGTTCGATGATCTCACGCATGTCATCGACGCCATTGTTGCTGGCGGCATCAAGCTCGATGATGTCCGGATGGTTTCCTTCCAGATAGGCCAGGCAGTCGTCGCATTTGTCGCAGGCTTCGTCTTTGAAATTCTGACAGTTGATCGCTTTCGCAAAGAGTTTCGCTACGCTGGTCTTGCCTGTGCCTCGCGGTCCGGCAAAGATATACGCATGCGCGATCCGATCCGTTCTGATCGCATTCAAAAGAGTTTTGATGATGTAATCCTGTCCGACGACTTCGCTGAAACGGGCCGGACGATATGCACGATATAATACCTGGTAAGCCATACCTCTATTATACTGAATAAGTCGCTTCTACGCTTAAAGAAAAATGCGTCTG
>JAILBD010000170.1 GCA_024681275.1 Erysipelotrichaceae bacterium | reverse complement strand
TATGAATAGAACATCGAAGACCAGTGAGGAATGGGAATCCTTTTTGAATTGACGTATCGTCTGGCAGAATTGACGGATCATCCTTTCATTCTCGCGGTACATCTCTTCGCGGCTGTTGAGATTGCGGATGTTTCGTGAGCTTTCGCCTGAGATCGCGTCGATGACGACAGGAGAAAGGCCGGCGTCCAGAGCGGCGATCCTGACGGTGGCTCTGGTGATGCCGGAGGAGATGCGGGAATCGTTTGGAGTGGTCCCGTAGTTGACCATGTATCTGACATTGTTGTGTAAGAGCCGGTAGGAAGAGATGGCTTCTTCGTCATTTCCTTCACTGATCTGTTCCATCATCTCCTGTTCGATGCGGTAGCGTTCGTTGATGATGGTCTCGAAGTTCTGACGGTTATACTCCCAGCTTTTGATGCCCGGTTCCCTTTCCGAATAGTTGTATTCCTGGGTAAAGGCCGTTGCCTGATAGCCGCAGTTCTTGAGCAGGACACGGCAGTCCCGCATGACTTCGTTCTCATTCGTCAGAGGATAGTTGTTCCGGTAGGCCTGGAAGTCCCTGAGCGGGAGGTCAGGTATGGCGTTGTTCTGTTTGAGCAGTTCGATGTTAGCTGCCGTCATATCCTGGGTGATGTAGGGTCCTACGAAGATCAGTTCATTTTCCGTCCTGATGATGACATAGCGTATCAGCAGCAGGTCGCACATGAAGAGAATGATGTTCGTTCTCATTTCTTTGATCAGCGTTTTGAGGTAGGGCAGCGTAAAATGATCCTGACTCTGGTGGAAGAGGTTCCTCTTGCAGAAGTCGGAAAGGTCTTTTTCCTTTTCGATGATCCTGGTCTGCAGACCGGTGATGTCGAACAAAAAATCGCATGCTTCTCTGATTTCCATGGCTGAACTCCGTTTAATAAAATATTTCTATAAACTATAAAATAATTCTATCATAAAACGCTTTCACAATGATAATCTAATAGTGCGTTAAGAAAAAGTGATCAGAAAGCCAGCTGTTCACGGACGCGATTGAAAAAGGAGAAAATATATGGCAAAAGATTACAAAGCTTTAGCGGATGCGGTCATCGCTAAGGTCGGCGGAGCTGAAAACGTAGCTTCGATCTCTCACTGTGTAACTCGTTTACGTTTCAAACTGAATGATGCATCCAAGGCTGACAAAGAAGCACTGGCCAAGGTGCCTGGTGTCTTGAAGGTCCTGGAAGCTTCCGGTCAGTTACAGGTCGTTATTGGCCAGGATGTCACTGACGCTTATGATGCGATCCTTGCAAACTACAATCTGAATGCTGCAGGTGAAGTTGCAGCCGATGCAGCTGAAACAAAGGCTGATAAGGGTGAAAAGAAGAAATTAGATATCGCCGGCACGATGGCTGATCTGGTATCCGGTATCTTCATGCCATTCATGGGCGCATTCATGGGCGCCGGACTTCTGAAGGGTGTCCTTGTCCTGCTCACGACTTTCAACATCTTGGCGAAAGATACTTCTACCTACACGATCCTCTATGCTGTAGCTGATGGCACTTTCTACTTCTTACCGATGTTCCTGGCTTACAGTGCCGGTAAGAAATTCGGCGGCAACCCATTCATCACGATGGCTATCGCTGCTGCAATGCTGTATCCTAACTTCGCTGCTCTGAGCGGTGATGTCACTTTCCTGGGCATCCCTGTCACGATGATGAGCTATTCCAGCACGGTCCTTCCGATCATCGTTGCAGCCTGGATCCAGTCCGTTCTCGAGAAGTTCCTGAATGCGAAACTGCCTAAGGTCATCCGTTCGATCTTCGTTCCACTGATCGTCATGGTCGTCGTATTCCCTCTCGTTGTCCTGGTCGTCGGTCCTGTCACGGATGTCGTAGGTAAGGCGATCGCAAACGTCATCCAGGGTGCTCTGAATGCATTCCCTGCACTGGGCGGCTTCCTGATGGCGGCTTTATGGCCGGTCATGATCATCTTCGGTGTTCACTGGGGAATGGTCCCGATCGTCATGAACAACCATGCGGTCTTGGGCTATGACTACATCCTTCCGTTGACAGTCGGTACGAACTTCGGTATCGCTGCAGCAGTCTTCGCGATCTCTCTGAAGTCAAAGAACCCTGAGACAAAAGAGATGGCAGCTACTTCAGCAGTCTCCGCTTTCGTCGGCGGTGTCACTGAACCGGCTATCTACGGTATCCTCATGAAGTGCAAGAAGGTCTTCGCTGTCCTCTTGCTGGCGAATGGTCTCGGCGGTGCGATCTGCGGTATCATGCATGTCACTCGTGATGTCATGATCACTGTCAACGGTCTGACACTCCCTGCTATCGCTGCAGTTTACGGCCCTTGGGGTATCGTCGCAATCGTTATTTCCCTGATCGCAGGCTTCCTGGCAGGCTATCTGGTATTCAACGATTCAATGATGGAAGAAGCATAAGATCTTACGGAGGTTTAAAACATGCATGATCAGCTGAGTTTATATCCTAAAACAAATTCGAAGAGGATTGCTCTGAGTCTGGATGGTGTATGGCGCTTCCGTTTCGATCCTGAATCCATAGGAGAAACAAAGGAGTGGATGAATCATCTTGATTCATCCATTTCTGTTCCTGTACCTGCCAGTTTTGCGGATCTCTTCACCGATCAGTATTCAAAGAACTACTGCGGTGACTTCTGGTATGAAAGAGACTTCTATGTTCCGCAGACTTCCGGCAGAGTGCAGATCCGTTTCGGAAGCATCACGCATCGCGGGACCGTTTATGTCAACGGTGTAAAGGTCACCGAACACGAGGGCGGTTTCCTCCCGGTGCTTGCCGACATCACGGACTATGTAAAAGCCGGTGAGAACAATCACCTGGCTGTCAAAGCAAACAACGAACTCAACGAAAGGACGCTGCCTTGCGGTGCCGTCAAGACGCTCAAAGACGGGACCAGGATCGCGGCTCCTTACTTCGATTTCTTCAATTATGCCGGTCTCAACAGAAGTGTCTGGCTCGTCCTGCTTCCTGAAGAACACATCCAGGATTACAGGGTGATCACTTCCTTGGACGGTGAAGATGCGAAGGTCACATATGAGGTCTTCACCAATGGTGAAGATCAGGTCAAGGTCGCTTTGTTCGATGAGGAAGGAAACTGTGTGGTTTCTTCCGAGGGGAAAAAGGGCGAACTGAAAGTTGAAAAGGCGCACCTGTGGAAAGTCAGGAATGCCTATCTGTATACGCTGAAGATGTGCATCGTCAAGGGCGAAGAAGTGATCGACGCCTACGAGGATCGCATCGGTCTGCGCACGGTCGCCGTAAAAGGCAAACATATCCTGATCAATGGCGAGCCTGTCTATCTGAAGGGCTATGGCAAGCACGAAGACTTCGATATCATCGGCAGAGGCTTCAACCTGCCGCTGGTCAAAAGAGACTATGAATGCATGAAGTGGACCAATGCCAACTGCTTCCGCACGAGCCATTATCCGTATGCGGAAGAGTGGTATCAGTTCGCGGATGAGGAAGGTTTCCTGATCATCGACGAGGTCGCAGCTGTCGGTATGATGCGTTCAACGCACAACTTCGTGGATGCGGGCATGGGCAAGTACACCAGCTTCTT
>JAILBD010000150.1 GCA_024681275.1 Erysipelotrichaceae bacterium | reverse complement strand
TATTACGTCATCGTTGATGAGATCTCTGAAGAAGATGCCGCGAGGATCCATGATCTGGCGAAGGGCTACGGTTTTGAAAAAGCCGATGGGCTTGATATCAGCTTCCGTTTCAATTACCAGAGCAGTGAGCTGCTGGGTCCTGCCATCGTGCAGATCAGCGTTCAGGATAAGCAAAACGACCTGATCTATTCGGTCTATCATCTGAATGCGGACGGCGACATCGTCAAATGCCGGACGACACAGTCGGATTCATATATCCAGTTCATGATCAGGGAGTCCGGTCCTTATCTGGTCCTGACATTGCCAAGTGTCAATGTCTATGAGATCAAAGATGCCATCGAGGATCTCTCTTATGAGAACATGGGTGTCGACAATCACAGGACCAATTTTGAACTGATGGTCATCCTGGTCATGTCTTTGATGGGACTGATCGGGATCACGCTGTACTATATCGTCTATAACGAAAGGAAGAGATTGTGGAGAGACTTCAGAAGATCATTGCAGGAAGCGGCTACTGTTCCAGAAGAAAAGCCGAGGAACTGATCCTGCAGGGAAAGGTCAAAGTCAACGGACAGCTTGTCACGCAGCTGGGTTTCAAAGCGGATGAGAAGGACGAGATCGAGATCGACGGAGTGCTTTTGGCAAGGGAAGAAAAGGTCGTCTTCCTTCTGAACAAGCCCAAAAATGTCATCTCTTCTGTCAGTGATGACAGGGGAAGAAAGACGGTCGTCGATCTTGTGGATTCCCCATACCGGCTCTACCCGATGGGCAGACTGGATTACGATTCCTCCGGTCTCATCCTTCTGAGCAACGATGGTGAGCTGATGCAGAAGCTGATCCATCCTTCTTTTGAAGTGGAAAAGACCTATCTGGCCGATATAGACGGAATGATATCGAGCGAGGAGATCACCCGACTGGAAAAGGGCGTGAAAGTGGAAGACTATGTCACAGCACCGGCGAAGATCAGATTGCTGAAGTCTGATGACAGGCACAAGACATCCAGACTGGAAGTCATCATCCATGAAGGAAAGAACCGTGAGATCCGCAAGATGTTTGAGACTCTGGGCTACAAGGTCAGCAGACTGCATAGGATCAAGGAAGCGACTGTTGAACTTGGAGATTTAAAAAGCGGCGAATACCGCCGCTTGAAGCCTTACGAAGTAAAGAAACTTCGTCGTTATCTAGATCGAAACGATCGTCAGTGATCTGTCTTCGAATGGATCGATGTAGATCGTCTTATAGTTTTTGAAGGTCACAAAGCCCGGTCTGGCGCCTTTGACCTTTTTTATTTCTCTGACCAGACAGTAGTCGACCGGAACAGAAGAAGAGTAGCGTCCTTTGGAATAATAGGCGGCCAGATTGGCGCAGGTCCTGATCAGATCTTCATCCGGCTTGGAACTGTTGACGACCACGTGGGCACCGTGGAACTGTTTGGCGTGGAACCAGGTATAATCGCTGTGGGCATATTCGAAAGTCAGAAAGGCGTTCTGCAGGTTGTTCTTGCCGAACCAGATGGTGTATTCGCCATGGCGGACTTCGTAGAGATTGATCTTCTTTTTCTTTTTGTTTTTGGAGATGTTCTTTCTCAGAAAACCGAAGCGGGACAGCTCGTCTTTGATGTCCAGAGCATCGGAATAGTTCGCGATGGAGAGCTGCTCGTTCAGGGATTCGAAATAGGTCAGTTCGTTTTTTGCGATGTCGATCTGTTCCTCGATGTAGATCTTGCCTTTGCGTTTCTTCTGATACTGGTTGTAGTACTTGTTGGCATTGGCTTTGACGGAAAGTTTCGGATCCAGAGGGATCTTGCGAAGTTTGCCTTCATAGTCTTCGAGTTCCACTTCTTTGAGGCCTTTCTGTTCCAGATCGTGATAGGTGTAAAGGATATCACCGTTGTCTTTGTCGGACTGCAGATTCAATGCGTCCTGCAAGGACTGTTCCAGTTTCTTGATCTTGGTGTCGTAATGCTTGAGTTGCCGCTTGACGACTTTGAAAAGATCGTCAGCGATATTCTTGATCCTTTCTTTCTCATCATCCTGATAGTAGATCTCGTCGAAGCCCTGCTGGATGTTCCAGGGGACGGCTTCGACGCCAAGATGCCTCAATGGGATGACGTGGAATTCATAGGTGTCTTTGACCTTGTGCAGATACAGAGAGTTAGAGGCGGCGATCTCATCCATGACCTGCCTGAAGGTCTCGCCGTGGTCGATGCGCCAGCGCATCTCTGTTTCCAGAAGTTTTGAAAAGCCCTGCAGCTGTTTGACAAGCGATTCGTCCATGTCGATCTCGTTCGTTTCAAAGGGATCTTTTTTATCCTGTTTCTCCGGTCTTTCAAAGACGGCTCCAGGCAGGATGGTCCTGCGGGTGTTTTCATATGGAGGGATCTTTTTCAAGGCATCGATGATCTTTCCTTCTTCTGATACCAGGATCAGATTGGCGTACTTGCCCATGAGTTCGACGGAGAGGATATACTCTTTCTCATCATAAAGCTCATTTCTGGCCCTGACATGAAGCAGGAGATAGCGGTCGTAGCCGAACTGTTCGATCCTGTATATGATGCCGTTGAGGATGTATTTCCTCAAGACCATGACAAAAGTGGATGGATCATTGTAGGTCGTATAGTTCTTGTCGGACAGACAGATGTGATTGAAATTGGAGTGGAAAGACATCACCAGGTTGGTGCGCAGACGGTCGGCGTGCACATTAAAAACGATCTGCGTCTTCGATGTTTCCGCGATCCTGTTGATCCTGATCGGCAGCTGTCTTTCAAGATCTTCTTTCACTTTGTATAAGGTGATGCCGTCCAGTGCCATGAGACTATTATAGAATAATTCTTTTCTTTCAAAAAGCGTTCTACAACAAGGAATTGAGTGAAAAGTCTATAATTTCAGCATAAGCTATGGAGGAAAGATCATGGACATTTCAGTCAGATATTATTCCCGTTCGGGCAATACGAAGGCCATCGCTGAGGCGATCGCCGATGCCTGCGGTGTAAAGGCGGTCTCAGTGGACAGCGCAGAGGCGGTTTTCAGTAAAGCGGATGTCCTATTCATAGGCGGCGCTCTCTATGCCTATGGTCTGGATGAGAATCTGAATGAATATCTGGATACATTGAAGAAGGAAGATGTGAAGAAGGCGGTGATCTTCTCTTCGACCTGGATCTCAAAGCATTCGATCGAACTGATCAGGAAGAAACTGCAGAAAAAGGGGATCGAGGTCGCTGAGGAATCTTTCTATGTCAGAGGCAAGCCTTCTGTGAAACAGCTGAATGAGGCGAAAGCGTTCGCGGAAAGGATGGCTTAGATGAGCCTTGATACGATCAGAAACAGACGAAGCGTCCGCAGTTTTGACGGACGTCCATTGAATCCAGAGGATCTGGAAAAGATCAGGACCTTTGCGGAAAATGTGAAGAATCCTTATGGCATCGGTATCGAATGGCACTTCCTGAGTAAAGAAAAAGATGTCCTTTCCGTTCCGGTGATCTCGGGATGCGATACCTATATCGCCGGCAAGATGAAGAAGCAGGAACATGCGGAAGAAGCTTTCGGTTTCTCTTTTGAAAGGATCGTCCTTTTTGCGACAGAACTGGGTATCGGCACGACCTGGATCGCGGGGACGATGGACCGGAAGGGTTTTGAGAAGGCGATCGATCTCAAAGAGGATGAGGTGATGCCTTGCATCAGCCCTCTGGGCTATCCGGCTGAGAAGATGTCGTTCAAGGAGATCGCGATGCGAAAGGCGATCAGGGCTGACAAGAGGCTAGATCCTGCCGATCTGTTCTTTGAGAAAGATTTGAATACACTTTATGAGGGGCAGGATCCGCTGATGAAAGAGCTTCTGGAGATGGTCCGTCTGGCTCCTTCAGCGGTCAACAGGCAGCCATGGCGTCTGCTTGTCGATGGCGATACGG
>JAILBD010000164.1 GCA_024681275.1 Erysipelotrichaceae bacterium | reverse complement strand
GCCAGTCTGGCGGCAGCCTCGAATGAGTTCGGCTTTGAGTCTACCGGGTGGTAGGAACCATCATACAGCGTAGCCTTGACATTGACGACCTTGCATCCTGCCAGAGGACCCTTGGCCATGCAGCTTCTCAGACCTGCTTCGACAGATGGGAAGTAGTTCTTAGGAACAGCGCCACCGAAGACTTCTTCTGCGAATACCATTTCTTCTGAATCAGGGTTCGGTTCAAATCTTACCCAGACATCACCATACTGACCGGCACCGCCGTTCTGCTTCTTATATTTGCCCTGAACTTCAGATCTGCCTCTGATCGTCTCACGATACTGGACCTTAGGCTCTTTGAAGACAACTTCAACTTTATATCTGGATTTGAGTTTATTGACAACGACATCCAGCTGCTGATCACCGACACCGTATAAGACCTGTTCGCCGGTCTCGGCATTTCTTACGAAATTGAGGGACTTGTCCTCGATCAGGACCTTCTTCAGTGCATCAGACATCTTGTCTTCATCATCTTTTGTCTTAGGAGATACGGCGACACCCAGCATAGGACGCGGATATTCGATATCCTTGAAGATGACCTTCTTGTCCTTTGTGCAGAGCGTATCATTCGTCTCTGTGACAAGCAGCTTGGTCAGAGCGCCGATATCACCGCAGTTGATCTTATTGGCAGGTTCCTGTTTCTTGCCGCACACAGTGAAGAGACCACCAGCCTTTTCAGTCTGGTCCTTCTTGGAGTTGTATAACGGAGTCTGTGGCGTCAGAGCGCCTGATAAGACTTTGACATAAGAGATCTTGCCGACGAAAGCATCGACGACAGTCTTGAATACGAGACCTGAGAAGACTTCTGAATCATCGGTCTTGAGGACTGTGCCGTCTTTATCAGTGACTGTGCCATAATCGGTATAGACCGGGCAGTTTTCCTTCAGGAAATCCAGGAGCTGGGCTACGCCCTGGCTGTTGACTGCGCTTCCTGCGAAGACCGGTTTGATATCGCCTGTGTTGAGAGCCAGTTTAAGACCTTTGGCTGTCTCTTCAGGAGTGAACGGTTCACCTTCGAAGAATTTTTCCATCAGTTCATCATCAGCCGATGCGATCGCCTCTGAGATCTGATCATAATGAGGATTGCCTGTATCATCGAGGACCTTGTTGGATCCCGTCATCTTCTTGCCTTCCATGACAGGAACTTCGAACGGAACGACAGAATCGCCGAATTTTCCTCTGAGTTCATCTACTGTCTTTTCAAAATTCGCATTGTCATCATCGATCTTATTGATAAAGAATATCGTAGGAATGCCATTCTTTTTGCACAGTTTGACAGCCGACTCCGTACCGGACTCGATACCTTCCTTGGCAGAAACAACGATGACAGCCATATCTGCTGCTGCAGCACCTGAGACTTTCTCGCCTTCGTAGTCCAGATAACCCGGTGTGTCGATGAAGTTTATCTTCACATTCTTCCACTCGATAGGAGCTAAAGCGGTGTATACAGATACACCTCTCTTCGCCTCTTCCGGATCATAGTCCATCGCGGAAGTACCGTCGGTCGTCTTGCCCATACGGTCAATGGCTTTCGTCTGGAATAATGCAGACTCGACCAACGTTGATTTACCAGCGCCTGAATGGCCCAGTAATACGACGTTTCTTACGTCTTTTGATGAATACTCTTTCATATTTTTCCCCTTTGTTATTTCAATAAATCGATCAACTCTTTGTTGTTCCTGTCCCGGACATAGCTCAAAGCTGTTCGCCCGGCATTGTCCTTGACATTCTTATCTGCTCCTCTGTTGAGCAGATAGATGGCCAGATCGGTATAACCGCCATAACTTGCCCGCATCAGACAAGTACAGCCTTCGTTATCCCTTTTATCGATATTGGCACCTCTTGCCAAAAGATAGTGTATCACATCTACCTTGAAAGCGGTAACGGATTCCATCAAAGCTGTTCTTCCTTTATTATCGACCGCATCAAGTTCGGCCCCGGCATCGACCAGTGTTTCGACGACCCCGGATTCTCCCTGGAAAGCCGCTCTCATCAGAGCTGTACGGCCGTTGTTGTCATGCGCATTGACCTCGGATCCGGCATCCAGCAGCATCCTGCATATGTAATTATAGCCGTGTTTGGCGGCACCCATCAGAGCTGTATCGTTGTTTTTATCACGCGCTCTGACATCAGCGCCTGCTTCGATCAGGGTCTTTACTATCTCATCATAGCCTCTTTTGGACGCCCGCATCAGACCCGTACGACCGTCTCCGTTCTTACAGTTTGGACTTGCTCCCTCCTGAAGCAGCCTTCTGACCTCATCGATCTTGCCCGTACTGCATGCATCCAATAAGGCATCATTTGTTGCTTGATCCATTATGATAACCTCCTTATCAAACAAATAAAAAGTGAACGCAACGACACGTCCACCAAAAAAATCTTAATTTGGGCAAAACACAGGTAAAGAGCAGACGACTCCTAAGATAGTGTTATTCTCCCTCTTTTCCTGTACCCTCATATTATTTTACGCTTCCTTTTATACCCTAATTTTACATTCTATTATTTGTGCTTGCAAGTCAAAACACCATGAAAGTATTTTCACAATCTCAGCCTTTCAACAGCCTCTTTGTACGTCGGCATATTCTTATAAATGACCTCATAAAAACGCTTTGAATGATTCGGAACGATGAAATGCGTCATCTCATGGACCATGATATATTCCAGACATTCCAGGGGATAATGGATCAGATAGGAAGAGATATTGATCCTGTTCTTTTTTGTGAAACAGACGCCCCATTTTGAGCTCATGATCCTGCATTTGAGCTCAGGGACATCATCATAGCCATAGTCCTTCAGGAAAGGCAGATGCTTATCCATCAAGCGCTGCGCTTCTGACAGAAGTTTCTTATCAAGATGCTTATAAAGATATCTGATCGCATCCTCATCATCTCCGCTATAGTTCAGATAGATCGCATCATCCCTGATCAAAATGCTCTTTTTTCCTTCCTGTCTGATCAGTCTGTACGGTCTGTCGAAGATGTAAAAGATGTCGCCTCCGCGATAGAGCCTGGTGACCTTTTCTTTATACGATAAGCGTTCGTAAGTCCTGTAGATCCAGTTTCTTTTGCTTTCTATGAATCGGTAGACTTCATGATCCGCCATGAACAAAGGGGCTGATGCGATCACTTTGTTTCCATCTACACGCAAATAGAGGTTCTTTATCCTCTTGTGTGTGATCTCAACATCAAATCTGACTCCCTTGATTTCCAGCATATTCTTTATTCTAACATTGAAATTGAATTTTATCTTATGGTAGAATAATAAAGCACATGGCGGACGTGGTGAAGTTGGTTAACACACTAGATTGTGGCTCTAGCATTTCGTGGGTTCGAGCCCCATCGTTCGCCCCATTGGCAATTTAAAACATCTCGATCAGAGATGTTTTTTATATCACATCTATATCAGATCCAACAGTCAAGCCCGTTGGATCTTTTCACTCAGGCATTTCAACTTCTTTGCCCGTATAGAGATATCGCAGGTGAAATGCTCCTTCAGGATCTTTCAGATCAGAATACGTGATGCTCACTCCATAGGCTTGCGAAATGTCCAAAGCCTTATCACCAAAACCGTAGACATAATGATAATGCGGATGTCCATCTTCGATGAGTCTTGGCTTTCTGTCTTTGACCCAATCTGCATCCTGCATGAAGAAAGCTCTTTCTTCTATGCGCCTGATGGTGCTTTCCAAGGGCATCTCCTTAACGCTTCTCTTCTTTCCCTTCCCTTTGATCATCTGATCGGTCCATGTTCCATCCTTAAAAGTTCCGACATAGGTCTCCCTGACAGACTGATCCTTCAGGATCGTGAACCAATAGGTGTCGTCTTTGCCTCCAATGACCCAATCGGTTTCATCACGAAAAGCCTGATAGAATTCGAAACCATCCTCTTTCTTCACGAGTTCTATAAAACGGTAAGTATCCATATCCTTCCTTTCTGTTATCTGATCCGATATCCGGTCACCGCTCCCAGTCTAATGGACCAGAAATCTGCTGAAACGGTCCATGAATCTGATCAGCCAAAGCTCCTTCCTGAAGACTCTGTTGAATTCTTCATCTGTAAAATAGCCTCTGATCCCCACGATCTCACGGTAGCGATAGACAGCATAGATCACCATCGACATCAAAGCGGAATAGCTAAGCAGAAAGATCCACCATAAAGGACCCAGTTTGTCCATGTTGACGACAAAAGCCACGACCGGAAACAAGCCTGCCAGCATTGAGATCCCGAAGATGTACGCTTCCCTTGCCGCACCGAAAAGAGAGTGTTTCCTCAATTTCTTTCTTTCGTAGTATGTCTTGAACTGTTCCTGATCTTTCTTTCTCATCTTCTTCATCTGATCACGTTCATCTGTCTTATTTTGTTTTATTATACTACTGGCTGATATCAAAATATCGTACTTCACAGATCATTTAGATATCCGTTATCAAGGATCGCCTGTAAAGCTGTATGCTCCCTCAGATAGATCCCTCTTTTCATTTCGTCTGTTTCCTTGTATTCAGCATGTCTGGAAAAGATCTCCAGGATCTCTTCCAGTTTGAGCCATCTTGCTTCCAGGTCCGCTTCCCTTTCTCTTGCCGTGAGTTTCCGTTCACACTTTCCTGTTATCCTTCCCAGATAATACCGGCTGATATACCTGCAGTCCTCGTAATACTCATCGATCTCAAGGATGCATTCTGAAGGTTCTATCACCAGACCGGTCTCTTCGCTGATCTCCCTGATGCAGCAGTCTCTTTCATCCTCACCGGATTCAAGACCACCTCCCGGGATCATCCATTGATCCGATCGATCCTCATACGAAAGCAGGATGGACCCCTTTTCCATCACGATGCCTCTGCAGGCGATACGCGTCTTGTCCCATGACCCGAAGTAGTTTTCTCCGATGATCCCTATCTTTCCTGCTTCTTTCATGAAGATATCATTTTACCATTTTCCTTCATATCTTCCATCCTGATCCGATCCCTGCTGAAAAACAGAAGAGACACCGCCGGAGCGGTGTCTCTTTGCTATTCTTCCAGATTGTTCAGGATCCTGTGGAGCGTATCTTCAAAATACGCGATCTCGGAATTGCTCATGCCCCGATAATACTCGTCTGAAATGATCGTGGCCACTGATTCGATCGCCTCTTTATACTGCTGAGACTTCTCCGTCAATGAAACGATCGTGCATCTGCGGTCTTCTTTATCTTCTTCCCGCGCGACAAGACCCTGCGCTTCCATCCTGTCCAGCATGGAAGTCAAAGATGTTTTAGCCAATCCTGTGGCTTTGCATATATCCTTGATCGTCATCTTCTTTCTATCCCAAAGCACATAAAGGATCGTGCCCTGAGCTCCGTTGAATTCCGTGATCTTCCTTTCTTTCAGTAATTCGTTGACCCTTCTGTTGGTCAGCTTATTGATCTGCCCGATTAGATACCCTCCGTTATAATGCATTGTTACCTCGCTTTCTGTAGGGATATTCGAACTATCAACTTTATAAAAAAGGCCCTACTGGCCTTCTTCATCGATTTCACAAAGATTCTCCGCAATATTCATGATATGATCCCCGATCCTCTCGATATCGATCAGCAGTTCAGAATAAATGACACCGGACTCTGCCTCATTGGTGCTCTCTTTCATACGCCCGATCTCGACTCCGCGATATTTGATACAGAGATCATCGATCATATCTTCATTTCGTTTGATATCATCAAACAATTCAAATTCTTTTCCATTTATGATCCTTTTGACCAGTTTCAATGATTCAAAAAGGATGCTCGTCAGCTGAGTCAGCTCATCATATGCGACCACTGAAAAGGAGAGATCGTTCTTTGTCATATCATCACCCGCTTCTGCGATATTGATGGCATGCGCCGACATCCTCTTGAGATCGAGATTCATCGAGAACAGTGAAGCGGCTTCTTTTGATTCCTGCATGTTCGGATTCGAAGACATCAGAAGCATGAGGTTGCGTGAGATACCGTTGTAGATCTGGTTGACCTTCAATCTGTTTTCCAGGACGCTGTTCAGCGCTGTTTCGTGTTCCAGCAACGCATCCAGGCCTTTCTGAATGCTCTGCTGAACGATATTGAACATATTCAGTATCTCGATATTGATCGAGAAGATATTGAATGCTGTGTTGTTTTCTGTCTTGACAGTTGGTTCGACTTCCGGCTGCAGTTCCTTGATCGTTCCATGATCCGGAATGATCAGGTATGCGATCTTGGACAGTGCATTCGCGATCGGGAAGCAGACCAGCGAAGTGATGACGTTGGTGAAGGTGTGCATCAGGGCGATCTGTTCAACGACGCTGCCCGGAGCCAGAGACTCATAGAGCCTGTCAAACGGGAACAACATGTAAAGGACCGTGAAAAGGACGGCATTGATGATGTTGAACGTGAAGTTGATGATGGAAACACGCTTCGCATCACGGTTAAAACTCAAAGACGCCAGCATCGCTGTCGTACAGGAACCGATATTCTGGCCGAGGTTGAAGAACATGACATCTTTGATATGAACCAAACCACTCTTTGCCAGAGACTGGATGATACCCAATGATGCAGAAGATGACTGGACGATCGTCGTCAGGATAAAGCCGACCAGGATACCAAAGATCGGATTCTGCATACCGGACAGGATGTTCAGGAAGAATGGAGAAGAACCAAGCGGCTTTAATCCGCCGGACATCGTATCCATACCAATGAAAACAAAGCCAAGACCCATCATGATCTCACCGATCGCATTCAGCCGGTCGTTCTTGACGAACATGATCAGACACACACCGATAAAAGAAAGAAAAGGTGCGACCATCCCAACATCCATGGCCATCAGGTGGCCGGTGATCGTCGTACCTATATTGCTTCCCAGAATGACATAGACTGTCTGTGAAACCCTCATGATGCCGGCGTTGACAAAACTCACCAGCATGCTGGTCGTTGCGCCGGAAGATTGAACGAGGGCCGTCACCAGCATGCCTGCCAGCATGGCGATGATCGGTTTCTTGGTCAGTTTTTCCAGAAAATCCTGCAGTTTGCCGCCGGCCATATGCTTAAAGCCGCTTCCCATGACCTCCATGCCATAAAGGAAGATAGCCAAACCGCTCAATACTGAAAGAACATCAGTGAATTTCATGCAACATTATAATAACAGATAATCGCTTCAGGCACAAAAAACCCGTTTTAACGGGTTTTCGCAATTTTACTGTAATGGTTTTCCGCAGTTCGGGCAGAATTTCGCACCTGCCGGAAGCGGAGTGCCGCAGAACGGACAGTATCCTCCGGCCGCAGTCTGACCACCGGCTGTTCCGGTCTCCTGAATGAGCTGAGCACCGGTGTTGGTCGCCATGTTGACGTTCATGAAACCGGTCGCTGCGCCATTCGGGTTGTTGGCTGCATCTCTGAGGGCATCCGCCATTGCTGTGACGATCGTCGCGTTTGCCGCATCCTTGTCTCTGTTGACTGCTGAGAACTGGATGTTCTTGATCTTTTCAGCATCTGCTTCAGGGATCGTGACGGAATTGATCGTCAGGGATTCAAACGCGATACCTCTGTCCTCTTCCCAGGCTGTCTTCAAAGCTTCTCTGAGAGCTTCCTTGATCTCAGCCGTGTGGACTGGCAGTTCTGAATATCTGATACCCTGCTCAGACAGCTTGCCGAAAGCAGGATTCAGTGCATCCAGCATCTCTGATTTCATGATCGGAAGCAGGTCTTCTTTGTTGAATCTGCTGCCCTTGTTTCCGGCTATCTTCTGATAGAATACGACCGGATCGACGATCCTGAACGTGAATTCGCCGTTGCATCTGACAGCGATCTCGACCTCAGAACCGGTAGCCTTATCAAAAATGACTCTGAACGGGATCGGTGTGGATGTGCCATATCTGTTATCCATGATCTCTTTGGTGTTGACATAGTAAACACGCTGAGACTTGTTGACTTCACCGCCGAACGTGAATCTTGCAAGAGCTTCCTTGAAAGAATTCTTCAAGCCTTCCAGACCGCCGTCAAAGATACTAGGTGAAAGTGTCGAATCGAAGGTGTAATTGCCCGGTTCAGCTGCAACTTCCAGGATATTGCCGTCCTCAACGACCAGTGCGCACTGTCCTTCGTTGACAACGATGCCTGAACCGTTCGTGATGACTTCACCGGAACCGCCGTAACCTCTCTTGGTGCCTTTGACCATCAGAGTGTCGTTATCCAGAGAATCACAGACGAAATAATCCTTCCATGTGTCAAGTGCTGTACCTATTACGGAACCAACCAATGCTTTAACTAAACCCATTTTTATTCCTCCTTTGATTTAATTATCTATTCTAAAAGTGTCTGCCATGTCCGCCATGGGTAGTGCCACTTGAAGACGTGTGGATCTGGGAACCGCCACCGCCGAAACTTCCCGAAGAGACCTGCGTCGGTCTGTGATCATCGTTCCTCGGACGTCTCGTCCTGCTGACGTGTCTGTTCACCAGCATATCAGACGCACCGTTGATATAGAAACTGTTGCCAACGACATAGTTTCTCGCACCGGTCTGTCTGTGTGTGTTGCGCATCCTCCCCTTCAGGGACAATGCTGTGATCAGTGACGATACAGCGCCTGTTATCGCCGAAATGATCACGTTGAAGATACCGAATTCCGGTTCCGGCTCAGTATTGTCGATATCGATGATATCCCCTTCCTGTCCGTTTTCAATGAATCTGTCCACCCGGTTGGCATAGATGGTGAACGCATCATAGAACCTGTTGTTCACCAGATCATCGGTCATATCATCGAAGATCGTATCAATGCCGTAATCCGTGAAATAATCGATGGCTCTTCCTGCCGTCATGATGTAAGCTTCCCGCTCCGCATCGTTCCAGACAAAGAGAATACCATCTTGCCCATATTGCGAATAATCATAGAAATCATCCGCATAATCCTCGACATCCATTCCGTTGTAGGAATCTGTCGTAAGCACGACGGCATCGAAGCCGTACTTGTCCTTGATATTCTGAAGCCTCCGATTCAGCTTCTCCTCTTCCTGATCGTTCAGCAAGTCCGCATAGTCATTGACCAGGGCCTTCAAAGTCGAGATAGGCGCATCGCTTTGATACTCGATGCCATTGACCAGTTTGACGATATACTGATAAGCATCCCGGATGCCTTCATAGAACGCGTTCGGATCGGTGGACGAGATCATCGAAGCCCGCTTGTAGAATCTGTTCCAGATCGCCGTCTCGTTTTTCAGGACCTCCGCAGATGCGCTTCCTGTCGCAGCGATGTAATAGGCCCCCGAGCTCATGGCGATCGCAACATTGTTGGAAGCGGAACCGTTGACCGCGATGAAATCTTCTGCATATTTCTTCACGGCCTCCTCGGTGTTCTCGATCTTCGTATCATAGATGAAATAGATATCGATATCATAATCATCCCTGATATGCTGCATGTCTTCATTGAGCTGCGCATACTGCGCCGAAGTCATGTAATCGCTGTATTCCTCGATCACAACATGATCGCTCTGCGCCTGGATCGGGAAGGCAGTCAGCACACTGATCAGGGGGATGATGATGAGTTTGAACAGTCTCTTCATATCCTCACCTCATCATAAAGAACAGATACTGCAGCGCAGACCCTGCAGCCGTCACAGCCAGGAAGACGGTGATCGCGATCCGGATGAGCTTTCCTCTGTCGCTTGGCAGTTCACCCACGAATTTTCCCGTCTGGCCATTCATCGCAAACGTATAGAGTTTATCGTTATATCTGACATTCAGCAGCCACACAGGATACATGACATAATCCTGGCTCGCCTGATTGATCGAGATCGAGGAAGAAGAAGGCACACAGGTGTCATACATCCCCGTCGTCGATGCGAACAGTGAGGAAGTCGAATTGGCGATCCTGCTGTTTGCCTTCGGACGTGATTCTTCTGCCGAAACATCATATTTATCCGCAAAATAACCGGCAAGGTAACTGTCTGAGAATTCCTTGGAAGCGGAGAGATCGAACGGTTCGATCGATTCCGTCAGAACACTGTCCACCTTGCTGGAAGCATCCACCGGAACATCCGCAAAACGGACGCTTCCGGACCTGAACAGCTTATAGTAGCTGGTTTCAGTGCACATGTATTCGCCCTCGTTCCAATGACGGACCCTGGTCGCATCGAACCACATCCTCGCATTGGCCTTGCCGCCGAAGAGCCAGAAAGGCACATAGATCCCCTTCAGCTCATCGATCGTCGCCTCCGATCTGAACTCATCCGGAAGCAGCGGCTTGCCCTTCAGGAACTCTCTGTATCTTTCCTTGGCCTGCTTTTTATCCAATTTGAAAGGAATGACCTTTTTTGGTTTGTAGATCCCGCTGACATTGGAAGTCATGACGACCGGATTGCCGCAATAAGGACAGGAAGACGCTGCCGTATCCTTGTCCGCCATGATCGTACCGCCGCAGGACTTGCAGGTATAGACGACGATGTCATCATCCACCCACGGTTCCGAACTTACCGTATAGTGATCATCTTCATCGAAGATCTCCGGATCAAAAGTGCCATCACAGTAAGGACATTTCAATTTTTGTGTCTTCGCGTCGAACTCTAAACGGCCTCCGCAGTTAGGACATTTAAAATCTTTCAACTCGCTCATAAAAAATACCTTTATTTCATTATACTAAAAAATCATATCTGTAGAAAAAAATAAAAAAGGACGGCTAATGCCATCCTCCATAGCCATCGGGCATTCCTCCCGGACGGTCGGAATCGGACGGTTCCTCACCGCCCGGATTCCAGTTATTCCCATCGCCATTATTGAAACCGGGATCGCCCTGGCCGCCCATACCGCCAAAGCCACCCATCATCTGATTGCTGATCTGATCAGTCTGCGTTCCATTGACAATGATCGTTCCGCCGTTGTTTTCGGCGCCTTTATCATAATCAAACGGTGACTGAGCATTGATCTCCAGGGTACCGCCGTTGATATAGATGTAGCCGTTGGAATCGACCGCATCCGTATCGCCCTGACCCATATCGATGGTGATATAGCCGCCATTGATCTCGATCGTTGCCGTATATGTGCTCACTTTCTGTCCGGCATTGATGCCATCATCTGTCGCGCTGATCGAGATATCACCGCCGTTGATCAGGACATAAGTGGCTTCAATCCCCTCATGTGCACTGATCGAAATGACACCACTGTCGATCTGCGCCAGAGCATCCGCATGGATGCCATCATCGTCTGACCGGATGCTGATCGTGGCATTGCTGATCACGATATCTCCATCCGAATGGATCCCGTCATCTGCTGCATCGATCTTGAATACTCCGCCTGTGATCGTGATCATCGACTCGGATTTGATGCCCTTATATGAATCCGCATCCGCTGACTTAACGGTCGTGATATCAAATGTGCCGCCTTCGATATTGACCAGACTGCAGCCATAGATCGCATCCGCACCGCTGTAGATCTTGAAAGAACCGCCTGCGATATAGACATAACCGCGATACTCATCTTCGCTGTTATCAGATCTGATAGCATCCTTACCAGATACGATATCGAACGCGCCATCGCTGATCATCAGGCAATCCTTGCCGGAAAGACCCTGTCCGGCCACATCGATATCATAAGTGCCGCCT